>JAOZHV010000011.1 GCA_026014725.1 Candidatus Bathyarchaeota archaeon
GAAATCCTTGGTGAAAGAATGAATCATAGCCGTGTAAAAGTAATCACTGGACTGCGACGCGACAAAAAAATTCGCAAACGTGCCATCCCAGAACAAGAATAAGTTTCTGGCAATCCACGCCGACACTATGGTTAGAAAAACAGCGACGGCGACCATGTAGTTCCTGTTTTTGAAAACCTGCCATTTCATATAATAAAACCGCCAAAGGAAACCAGCGACGCCTGTGATTAGAAAGAAGTAGCCGATGCCCGATTTTGTAAGAAAACCGATTCCCGCGCATAAGCCTGCAAGAATTATCCTGTCTGCTTTTTCAGGCTTCAAACTTTCGATTATGAAGTAAACCGTCAGCGTATACATAATCAGCACAAGCGGCTCCGAATAGTTGCGCGAAACAGAAAAAACGTAAGACGGAAAAGTCGCCACTAACGCCGTCGTCAAAAGCGCTGGCGAAACGCCGTAGAGTTTCCTAGTGACCACAAAAACAGCCACAACCGACAAGGTAAAGATGACTTCCACGGCTACTTGAGTTCCCAAGTGAACAGGCAAAAAAGCGTAAAACAGCGACAAATACATGGGGTAAACCGGACCCAGATGCCGAGAGTAGTTGCCGTCAACGATGAATTCGCCGTGTTGAAGAAACGACACACCCATTTGCTGGTAAACCACTCCGTCATGCATCCACTCATAATGCGCTTGCGTGGCGGAGAAATTAAGATACGTGAAGACACCGCAACCCACACTGATGGTCACCAGAAACGAAGCGGCAAAAACCCTGCTCGGCGCATCCAAAACTCTTAACTCCTTCTTCAACAACGCTACGGCGCTGATTCCAGCAACGCCAACCGTGCAGTACACTGCGAAAAGCCCCCTGGAAGCCTCGCCTCCCATGAACGCTACCCAATCGTTCATGTCGCCCTGAAGCAGGAGAAAAGCGGACAGCGCGGCAAGAAGAAAAACGCAAACCAGCAACGGAGAAAAAAGCCTGAAAACTTTGAAGACCCGCTGTCGCTCGCTATTCTGCTGGGAATCGCCACCGCTGTGACGCAACTTCCAACCCAACTGCACAGTATTGCGGCAACATGCATAATTAATTTGCTGAAACTCCCGTCGCCAAAAGCAGCCTTCTCACATTTAACTCCATGAAACTTGCAGTTGCCCGAAAACGGCAACAATGCCTACACGGCTTGCCCAATGCAAGAATGCTTATTAGGCAAAAGGGGAATTCATAAAACTCTGAACTTGAGACATCAAAGCCAATAGCCGCAAGGAGCCCGGTGGTGTAGTGGCAAGCATAGTGGCCTTTGGAGCCATTGACGAGAGTTCGAATCTCTCCCGGGCTACTACCTATTTCCACTGAAATGAGCCTAATTCATAGCTTATTTGGCTATTACATCGATATTAATAATATTTCATTTCTGCACATTCCTCCTATTTCGCTTCTCCGTTCGAAACCACGCTACTTAAATATGCGGTTGCGGTTATTCTCTGGGGTGGATCGCCTTGGCCGGCTTGGGCGAGACGCAGAAGAAACTTTTAAAGGCTTTGAGTAATGGTAGTCCAAGGACTCTCAGGCAGCTTACAAAGGAGACAGGAATAAGTAGCAAGGCTGCAGGCAACTCGCTTCAAAGGCTGTGGAGAGATGGCTATGTTCTGAGAACGGAAAAGCCTGCTATGGAGCCTGACCGCGTCTTCAAGGGCAGGGCTGGCGTTAGCACGCATTTGAAAAGGTATCATTCTTATATTCTCAAACCGAAAGACGCGGGCTCTTTCAGGGTTCAAGGGCTGGAATTTGTAAAGTTTAAGACGCAACTCAAGGTTGAAAAGATAAGCAAGGCAAAGATCATTCTAAGCTTTCTGGAAAAGAATTTGGGTAGAGCTTTCTATTCCAAGGAAATTGCTGAGGCACTCAAAGACAAAGGGATTAAGCCTAGAGATGTGATGACGCACGCAAGAAGATTTGAGCGCAAGGGCTTAGTCTATGTCCGCGGCTATAGGACGCATGACAGGCAGAGTCCGTTCAAAGAAGGCTACCTGCTGACATGGATTGACTCAACCAAGCCCAGAGAGCAGGCGCTTGAAGAGGCTGTACAGAGAACGGATTTAGCGCTGTCAGAAAAGTCCGCAACCAATCCGATAATTGAAAGGATACACATAATCCGCGACCAGATAATTGAAGCGACAAAGCTTCGTGATTTGACCAGCTTTGAATTCCTGCAGAATAGACTTAACTGTTCAGAGTATGAAGCGGAAGGGGCGATCAGCCGCGCACTGCAGCTCTATCCAGACCTTAAAGAAGTCAAGATTTTTGGCAATTTTAGATACTATTATCACGACTCGATGCCTGAGAAAGAACTGAAGGCAGCTATAGCTCTGAAGGAAAATTACATACGTATAGCTAAGGG
Organism: Candidatus Bathyarchaeota archaeon; assembly: GCA_026014725.1. Classification (NCBI taxonomy): domain Archaea; kingdom Thermoproteati; phylum Candidatus Bathyarchaeota; species Candidatus Bathyarchaeota archaeon. The sequence goes on from JAOZHV010000011.1 coordinate 2,403, forward strand.
CAGGGCAAACCGTATAGGGCATAATTGGGAAGCCGTGGTTGAATACTTTATCGACAGCCTTACTACGGGCGCCAGATTCTGGACGCAGGATCACCGCAACGGAACAATGGAGCCAAGAAGGATAACCATTCATCTGATTAAACCAGTAGGAGGGAGGAAATACAACGCTGAAGTAGACAGAGTGTGGGAAGTTACACCAGGCCCGCTGTTGAAGCCCAGTACGTATGTACTTGAGTGTAAGTGGGGTCTTGTGAGAAAAAAGGACGTGGACGACTTTTTCAATGTCTTGGCATGGAGCAAGGAGTTCGGTGCGGATACTCCAGATGGTAGGCAGATTAAGCAGGGAATTGTTGGCGTGTTTTCAGGCTCTGCGTTTGACCCAAAAGAGAAGGTAAGACTGAAGGATAATACCGAGATTAACCTGTCATCGTATGCAGCGAGAATGAATGTACAGCTCCTAAAGGCAGCAGACTTCAACGAGAAGCTACGCGAAAGAGGTATTCCAAAGGAAGTTACTGTTCAGAAGATATGCAAAATAGCAAAGGATGAAAAAGAAGTACGGGAGACTCTGAGAGCAATATGGGAAGAACCAGAAAAAAGTGGGAAAATAATTGGTAACATGATTAATAAGAATGAAGACATCTACGAATTTGAGAAAATGCTCGAGAATGATTAGATATTAATTCTCAGAAAAGAGACTCATTAAAGTGATTAAGTGGATTGGAGAAATGTAAAAGAAATCTTCAAGCCTGACAAGAGCAAGGTAATCGTTTTTCTGCTACTGGTCTTAACATGCCTGACACTAAGTTATTTTTTAGTTTTTTCAATATGCGAGTCCAGTATGGCTGCAACCGCAAGCTGCATGATTAGTTATGTTCATTCCGCCAGAGAATGTGCATTCGAGGTTATCCACAGCGGTTCTGCGCTCAATAAAACCCTTATTAACGAAAGCCTATCAGAAGCTCAAGCAAGCTGCGATTATTATGCAAAGAAAGCGTCTAAGGCGTTGGACACTTTATGGAATGTTAGACAAGCAATCACTATCTCTTCTCTGGGACTTGTTGATCCAAATTATCTCGGCGATACGCCATTGCCAAATATCTTTGTGTTGCTAGCAGCATATTATGCACTTTCATGTGCTTTTGTATCTGGTTTTGATTTTCTCCTTAACAGAAGGTAGGCGCTGATTGGGACGGTCAATACCACAGTGATGATAAGCAAATACCAGAATTCCAGAGCTGAAGTTTTCTCATTAATCTGAATCTCGTCACTCCCAGTAGACAATTTGATAAAGTAACTGTCTTTTTCTCCCTTTTTGATAATTCCAAACTCGGTTTGTTCATAAACGGCTCTCCCCGTTTTGTGGTTGGCAAAAGTAATGTTATAGCTCTCTGTCTGATATGATGACTGACATGCATCTACCACACAGGTGAAGTTAGTCAATAAGTTGGGCAGGATTATTAGGGTTGTCTGGTTCAAATCAAGGTAGCTGGCATCTGGTATGCTCACTTCAGCTTGATTCAGATCGGGATTAAACCCAACATGCCTACCTTGAGAGTCATAGACGTTCAAATATAGCTTGTGTTGGTTTTCCTGTAGCGTGACAGATATTCCCGAGTCAATTAGGGACTGAAATTCAGCTTGGAGAAAATAAATTGTGCTTTCGAATATGGCCTTGGAGGTCTGCTTAACATTGACGAGTTGGGGCGTGTTGTCTACTTGGGCTTTGGCAATCCTTAGGTAGTTTATCAAGTCTGTAATTTTACTTCTAGCTTCCACGTAGTTATTGCCCTCAATCAAAGATAAGATATCCTCAATTTGTCTTGAGGGATTCGTTATTCTTCCGTAATAGCCATGAGGGGCATCAGTAAGAGAGTATGCCCAATTAATCGTGAATGAAAGACTTTGAAGGGTTGTGGTGGAGACTAAGGCACCCACTTCTTTGGCGATAAGCTCCGCCGAATTATAGTCGCCGATGGCAAGCTTAGTAGCAACTCTTTTCAAAATCTTGAACGGATTTGCATAGCTGTCTATGAAGTCTTCTCCGAACATTAAAAGACTGTTAATACCTTCTTCTACCCAGTAATTTCCGTCTAGGGCTTTGGCGTAATTTTTATACAGGATCCGTCTGGCCTCCAAGTCTTCTTCTTTTGGAGATATGTATGGCGATGAGGAGGCCAGCCCTACCTTTTGTATGGATCCATCACTGCCTATGTACCACATATTGTAGGTGTTTCCAACAAGTACCACCGAAGAATCTATAATGCTGTGTGCATCCCACGCATCAGGACCAGGATTGAATATTGGGTTTCCCGCATTCTTTTGCCATATGATGCCGTCTGATGATGTGGCCAGCCCAACTCTCCAAACGCCTCCATCCCTTGCGGTGTACCACATCTTATAGTTTGTTCCTTCTTTTACAACAGGTCCCGCGTGCACAAATCTGCTATCCCAACCAGTACCTAGAGTAATCACAGGATTGCCTGTATATTTAGCCCATAAAACTCCGTCTGTTGATGTTGCCATCCCTATTTTTCGAGTTCCATCGCGAGATTGCTCAGCCGTGTACCACATTCGATATAAGGAGCCATCAAAGTATACATTAGGTCCCCACAAATTCCAGTCGTCCCAGCCGCCATTACCGCCAGGAACCAAAACCGGATTTCCTGAATATTTCGCCCAACTTGTCCCATCCTTTGATGTTGCATAGCCTATTTTGCTAACGCCCGAATAGCTGCCAGTATACCACATTCGGTAAATAGTGCCGTCATAGACCACGCATGGTTCATACACAATCGTTTCCCAAGAGCCACTTGCACCTGGCTTCAATACCTCAGTAGGGTCTATCCAGCTAATGCCGTCAGCGGATGAGGAGTAATAAATTCCGTCCGATTTACTGAGCCACATTCCATAAGTCCCATCATTGAATATAACCCAAGGATTGTCGCAACCTGCTCCTAGACTGTTCAGAGGGTTGCCAGAGTACTTAGTCCATTCAGTCTTGGTTGATACAATGGCACTTATCACAGGTTCCGAACCAACCAAAGATCCCTCAGCTCTACCTAGGTGCAACGTTTCGTCTGGAATCGCTGATAGAAGCATTAAGAACAATAGCGTAACAGACGCCATTTTTGTCAGAGCTTTTTTCAACGATCAACCCTTCAATTAATCTTTGACTTAAGGATATACGCGAATATGGTAATCGTGATTCTGATTTCGGCAACTAGATTTTAGGGAGGCGGCAGGGCAATATTCAATTCTTGATGAAGTAATCCTGAAAATTAATTACCACATGCGCTAAATTCTAATGCACGTTAAAGTTAAAAGTTTTGCTATTTAATAACGTAAAGTGAGGAAGAAAGCTATTGTTGAAATAATTGCTTTTACAATTCTAACAACGTATTAAATCTATGGACTCTATAATGCGAACAAAAAATATAGAGTATAATTTAAGAAAATAAACTGCTAGAGATGCTGACCTGAACATTCGGTCCCATCGGAACATCATTTCAGACATCTACTTTTACCATTTTTAGGAAAGGAACACTAATGTTTCCCTTCTACCCTTCGCTCTAAATCAGCCCGCTCATTCTCCAGTTTCTTTTTCGAAGAGGGTAACTATTACGCTCTTTTTCCAACTTCATTTTTAATAAGCGCAAAAAAATAAATACACAATGACCTTATAGAAAATGGGGGTCGAAAACGCCGTGAAAAACGGTGATTTGGCTAAAATTGTGTTAACTAAATTGAGAATTGATTCTAGAGCGACTGAAGATGAGCTGACGGTGACTCTCAAAGACAAGTTTCCTGCAATAGGTGAGCAAACTGTAAGGGATAACGTCATTAAGACTGTACAATCATGTGTTCTTCGACGTGTTGGAATCTTGAATCCTAATGCGCTAGTCGATAAAGGTGTTTATCCTTTTCTTATTTTCATTGCGGCTGACGACTATAAGAAGGTTAGGAGCCTTATCGAGGAGCGAAAGTTGGAGGGAAGCTGGTTTTCGCTATATGGGCATGATGATTATCTATGTAAGATATATTGTTCTTCAGGATTCTTGGATGAGTTGCTCACAGAACTGGAGAAATATTGCAGAGTTTCCTATTTCCAAGCCGATTGCATTCATGTGGACTCGGGATTCACAGTTTCACGACAATTCAAAGCGCCGGACTCGGAAGATATTGAGGCTGTAGATAAACTTCAATCCAATGCTGCTTCCACTATTGTACCATTAGACGTAAAAATCAGACTTCTTAAACAGTCGATTTTCGTAGGATATGGCATTCTAGAAGATTACACAAAATCGGGCGTGATTAAAGCTGTAGTGGGAATAACTTTCAGAAGAGGCGCAACCATAAGAGACATTAGACATTTCATACATCGAATTCTGAACAGTGAGTACCGAGAAAATATTACTGGATTGTACGAAGGAAAAGGAAAGATCATAGATTATGAATTAGTCATTGAACTCCTTTTTGAAGACTATTATGAGCTTAATACGTTCACAGAAGAACTATATTCCTTAGGAAATGTTGACACTTCTACTCACTTAATCGCCGAACCCATAAAACAAGAAATAGCGCTTTGGAACAAGCTACATATTTCTGAGGAAGTACCAGAAGATGTATCAAGATGGGCAAACAAAATACTGAAGGAGATTTATGAATCCCTTCCCCCGGAATATCATGCAACCTTGAGAAATATGAACGAAAATGAGAAGAGCATTCTAATGTCAAGGTATCGGCTTCTTCACTTCTCGTACTATGGAAAAGCCAAAGAAGATAGAAATCTGGGAAAAATCCAAGACGCCATTAAGCAACTTATGGTCGGAATGGTGACTCGCAAAGAGACTCATATAGCCTATTCCTTCACAACTCTAACCAGAGCCCTTGAAACAGAACTTTACAACCTTATCAAGTTGAATGGAGAGATGGTGATTGGCCCAGATTGGGAAACTGAATTGAAAAAAGCATTGCACAAAGATCCAAAAAGATCATTTTCTCTTGGAACGTATTTGGAGATTATACCGTATTGGAAAGCAAATTATGGTTTTTGTCCTCTTGGGATCACAGATTCTGACCTTAATCAAATTGAAAGAATTAATAAATACAGGGGACCGAGAGTTCATGGTGGGCCTCAGCTTATCGAAGAGGAATTTATTCCTGAGGATAAAATGGAGGATTTCTTTTTCTTAGTGTACAACGCGATAAAATTACTTTTATCTATTGAGAATGTCAACATAGAACAGAATCAAGATTCTTCCCTAGTCAAGAAAAGTTTGTCAGTAATGACCTTCATAAGCAGAAAAGTTGAGGCAGATAAACTTCAAGAAGAAAATCTTGTAAAGGAATTGAAAAGAATAGTTGAAGAGAAGCCGAACAGAGAAGAAGTAATCGAAAGACTTGACAAAATAGAGTCCATAGTTTCTAAGAAAGATAAGCGATTTTTCAGTGCATTGAAATTTACGGCTGGTGCAATATCTGAGGAGATGATTGGGGAGGTAATTAGAGTCGCTATAAAAATTTTAACAGGTGCTGGTTCATAGGAGCGGAAAAAAACTATTCCAAATATTTGCTCCTATTTTCTAACATACCAGTGATAATGCCATTTAGCTTTTCTGCATTCTTCAAAGTATTTTTCAGGGTGTTTAATTCATCCGAATAGCCTGTCCCGAAGACCAAAGCGAACGTTATAATAGTAGCAATATCCCTATCTGCTTTATTCCAGAGCTGGTAAAGGTGCTCATAATTCGACCACAGAAATGCTCCTTCAACAAGACCTTTGGTTGTAGTGGCATATATCCTCTTTACAACCGGTAATCTCATGTCTTTCTCGAAAGCGGCAAATGAATTTACCTTCTTGGATTTAATTCTGGGTAATTTGGAGAAGTATTTTTCAAATTCATCTAGAAATGGTTTAAGTTTCTCTCTCTTGAATCTTGAGAGAGCGTAGAAGTTACAATATTCACCCATTCTGCCTAACAAGACCTGTCTGACTTCCCAGTCAGTTAGGTGACCACAGTTTTCAATCATGGTCATTAAGGAGGCAGATAGTTCTTTGTAGCATTCTCTAATGTTCATATTGTCTTTTTGAAACGAAAAGAATTTAAAAGTGACACCTGCGGTTTCCCTTCTACCCTTCGCTCTAAATCAGCCCGCTCATTCTTCTCTTCCCTCTCCGAGGTCGCTTCGCTAAGAGAAGATGGCAGGCTTCCAGTCATTATCTCGAAGAGGTGATTGAATGCATGTATTGAACGGAAAGGAAGGGGAGGTTGTGGATATGCTGAGGGAACTTGGCTTGTCCATGTACGAGGCAAGGATGTACTTTACACTCTTAGCCATCGGAGAATCAAAGGTCGGAATCGCAACGAGGAAGGCTTCAGTTCCGCAAAGCAAAGCCTATTATGTTCTTGAGAATCTGATTGAAAAGGGATTTGTTGAGCTAAGCACGGCGGAGCGCCCCAAGAAGTACAGGGCAAGGTTGCTTGATGAAATGGTAGAAGCCACGATAAGAACGAGGCAAATGGAAATAAGAGAGATTGAACAGCACCGTAGGAAGCTTTGCGGACTGTTGGAGAGTATCACACCAATGCATCAGAAGTACAGCGGGCTCAGACTCTTCTCACCAACATATCAGCGCAATCACATCAAAGGAGGTGACAGAAATGGACAATACTGAGGAACCGGCAACCGAAAAGCAGAAGCGGTTTCTAATGGATTTGGCAGAGAGAAAGGGCTTGCAGGTAACGGCTACATATCTGGAAGGACTAACAAAGGGAAATGCAAGCAGGACAATCGAAACTCTACTCGAAGGGGATTAAATTCCCCTTTTACTTTTAGCATTACGGCGATTGATGATTCGCAAAATTAAATCTCTCTTCCATAGACGATTGAGTTATAATTCCTGAATACCCAATTATTTTGTGAAATATTATAAGAACGAAAAGAGCACTTAACATTGGTGGTTCAGGCATGAGCAGGAAGAAAGAAGAGGAAGAATCTCATGACAAAGCTGTTATAGATATTTCAAAGGAAAGGTTTTCATTTCCAAATAGCAGCCATCCAGATTGGAAGACTTTTACCAACCCAAATGGAGAGCAGAACAAGGGAATCAAGAAGAATCAAGAAACAGCTTATCCAGATATAGTTGTTGTTGACACAGGAAAGAATGTAGCTGTAATGATTGGGGAAGTTGAGACAGAAAGCACAGTTAATGATGCGGAGACAGAGCAGTGGAAAGAGTATTCTTCACTTTGCAGTACGTTCTATTTGTACGTGCCAGAGGGATATGGTGCAGAAGCAAAGAGAATTCTAGATTCTAAGAAAATTGCATACTCCGGCGTTCGAACTTACGCCTACAATTCCAAGGGTGACATCGTTATAACAAATATTTAGGGCAAAGGGGCAGCTTTAAGTATTCTCACCATTCTTCAGTCCGTTTGATGTTCCCTAACTGTGCTGTCCTTAAGTCTTGCTCTGTTACTTTGTCGTTTAATACACGTAGCGCTTGGATTACAGCGTCCGTGTAACTGCTGATGAGTCCGCGATGTTTCCATTCATTAAGCCAAGTCGCCGGTTCGCCTTCCACTATCATGTTGATTCTGATACGGGCTTTCGTCTGTTCTTTCAACACGGCTTTCAATAAACCTGTCCCTCCGTTGCCTCGGTTGGTTCGGTTACACCTTCAATATTTTCAGGCATCAGCTCAGGAAGGATTCCGGGCATAGAAGCAGCTTCAATGGGTTGTATCAACTCAGTCCCAATGGGTTCTATCTGGTCGAGAAGCGGCTCCAGGTCTTCCACCTGTTCTGGTCCCATTTCGAGGGGCGATTCCAGCGGAGCAGAATAATTTGGCAGCATTTCGGGCTGTTGTATAGCTTCCAATCTCTCTGCCTCCAATGCTTCAAGTGGGCTGAGTGGTTGCTCCATAACTTGGGATTTTTCCATTGTCGGTACTTCAGCATTTTCCACTGTTTCGTTCAGGTCAGTATCTTCTACTTCCTCCCTAAGCCATTCCAGCTCATCCTCTTCGTTATACAGCTCATCCATGTCGGATAATTCGCTCTGCATTTCATTTTTCGCAGTTTCTTGTTTTTCTGCAGGTTCTGATGCTTCCGGTTTTGGCTCAGGGTTGATTTCATTGGCATGTTTTTGGGAACTTTCTGCGGACTCGCCGTCCATAGTCTCATTCTTGTTTTCCTGTTCTTGCTTCTCAATTTCAGGCGCATTCTCTTTTTCCTTCTGTTGCATATCTTCAATCGTTTCTTTGCCTGCCAGTGTGGTCTTCAATTCATTGAGTTCTGCTTCAAGGCTTTCATGCACCTGCTCTTGCAGCACCTTTTCTAATCGCTTTTCAAGCTTCTTGATAGTCTGTTCCACATCAGGTTGCACTCGTGTTATTGGTGGCACGTTTTTGCTGGGCTCTTGCCAAGGCTGATAGCTACTTCGATTTGTTGCTGGCTTTTGTGCAAGTTTGTTTGCCGTTTCTAGCTGGTGATATATCCGTGGTGCGTAGGCTGTTCTTGATCTATAGGTGGAACTTGCGCCGGGATTGCGTCTGCGGCTCGGAGAATTCAATCGTGACTTGTAGCCTCGCCGCATCTGTTGCAGTAAGTTGGGATTTCGCCGATAGAGGTCTATCAAGTAGTCTATGTAGCTTGATGGAATGTAGCTTCTTCTGTATCTGCCAGTTTTCTTAGTATCTTCTTCTTTTGCCATTTTGGTTATTTCCCCTTGTTTCCGTCTTTATTTTCAGAGCTGGAATCAGGATTGGGGTTGTGAGAGTTATTGGCCTTTCTTCCGCCGTTCTCTGCCCTATATTGGGTCTTGAGATGCCGAAGATAATCAGAAATGTGGAATACCTGCACCTTTTCCGATAGGCTGTTCTTTACAGCGTTTCTGAGCATTCGGAGATTTGTCTGTTCGTCTGTAACCACAATCAGCTCGTCAACTTCCTCAAGAGCCTTCATTTCTTCATCCATGTTGATGCTTACACCTGTTTCCACTTCCACAGCAACTTTCTTGCCATTCAGAATGGTGAGAACATCAACTCTTCTTCCGTTCTTCAAAGTCTTCTCAATGTAGGTCTGGAAGCCTGCTTTGCGGAAAGTGTAGGCTATCAACACCGTGTATAGCTGATGCTGGAATTTGCCCTGTGTGTGTTTCCACAGCCTCACGTCATGTCCGACGCTTTCAAGCGAGTTGATCGCCATATCTGTCAGCACTAGAAACTTCACCGGCCTATGACTACCGAGTACAACACTGAACTCTCTTGCAAGCCCTTTCTCAATAAGCTCAGCCTTCGCAAAACTTGCTCTTCTTCCAGAAAGGCTCAAAGATTCATAGCGGCCTGCAAGACCTCTGAATGGATGCTTGTTTACGTCTAGCAGGAGATCCCAAGTATCTTCAGATATTGCTGGAAATGTTATTTTGCGCGCATTAGTTTGAGACGTGTTATCTTGATAGGCAGCACTACCCTCTGTTTCTTTTGTAGCTATCTCATTGTTCATAGGTTTCGCAACAAGGTCTGAAAGCAATGGCTCCATTCGCTGTTCAACTTCTTCATCGCTAACATTCTTTTCAACTGGAAAGTCCTCTGTTTTGATTGTGAATGGTTTGGTGTATCTGCTGGCCAGTTTTACGATCCACTCGCCTCTTTCAAGCTGTGAAACGCATTCTTTTTCATCGTCGCTCAGATTCATTGCTTCGGCTATTACGTCGAGGTCTCTTCCGGAAACATTTCCCACAATCTTTGCATATGACTGCGAAATTATCGAATTGCTGAGTTTTGTCACCTCATTGTCTGCGGCTAATAGTATCTCAGAAAAATCCCTTATTTCATCAACTATCAGATCAGATGGAGCGATGTGGGAATATTCGCGTGTGGTTGAGCTGTACTGCTCAGAAGCGGGAAAAACTCTCTTTGCTTCATCTATTATTATCCAGTGCCTTGCCAGACCTCTATGCCTGTGGACTTTTCTATAGGAATAGATCCAATAGAAAAAGAAAAGCACTAGCAGATTCTGATCCTCGTAGCCTCCGAAGCCATCAAGTTCCAGAACAACAGGTCGGGTAAGCAACTGTTCTATGTTCAACCCTTCCCTGCATTCTAACATAGAACCTAGCTTGCTGTGCAGTCCATAGATTCTTGTGTAGACCGCTGACCAATAGTCCTGCATCCTTCTAAGGTTTGGAGCATCCGTTTCCAGTTTTTCGAGAAGATCCTTAATCGTTGCCTTTTCTCCTTTCTCGGCATAGACTCGATCCAGATATTGCAGAAGGAACTGTGTCGAGCCTGACCACACACCTTCTACATGGCCGAAAATGTTCATGAAAAGTTGCTTCCATTCCTCGATAGGCACTCCTGGAGGAGCCTTCAGCATATTTACCTTCAGGTTTTTCCTTGAAAGGATAACAAGCTGAGGATATAACGCAGTTAGGCTTCTAAAGTCTCTCTTATAGTCGGTAATAAGAAAAGGGGTATCAGTATCAAGAAGCTGTCTTACAAAAGACATTAAAAGTGTGGTTTTGCCGTGACCAGACCGGGAAGCCACTAGAATGTGGCCTTGGTTCAGTTCTTGCATCGGAATGGCGAAATCCCATAGTTGCTCTTCGCCTTGGGTGACTGTGCCAACAATCAAGTCTCCGCAGCAGTCTTCTGGTGAAGGTGCAGACAGCAGTGGCTTCTTGGACAGTGCAAGGTCTGGCAGATGCCAACGCAAGATTTCTTCAATGAATGACCTCTGCTCCTCTTTGCTTTCAGCATCATCCTCCTGCAGATAGTCCGCATACAATAGGTTCAGTACCTGTGGGTCTACGCCGTGATTAATTTTAGATAGTTTTTCCTTGACAGATGCAATGTATTCCAGATCTTCAGAATTTTCCGTCATTGCCTTCCCGCTCAAAGAACTATTTAGAGACCTTGTTATCAATCATGGACCTTATTAGAGTCTGCCCGCCATTGTTCGCCCTAAGCTGAACGCCCGCCACAGCAAGCTGAGCGCATGCGCCTGCCAGATCACCAAGGTTTGAGTCACCGCCCGATTGGGGCTGAAGACTTTGTATTATTTGGTCGGAGTTGTTGATTCGTCTTGCCCAGAAACCAGTTTTTGATTCTACGTCTATAAAATAGCGGGAGAGCTCTATTTGAGCCTCCACATCTCCGTTGGGAAGGAATTTGCAGTTTGCTTCGATGAGAAGACGTTTTGATATCTTTTCCTTGAAAACTGCGCTAAGCATGTTTTTTTGCTTCTCCTATTTTGATTTTTGTCTGCACCTGTACCGTTTCCCTGACTATGAGGTCGCCCAGTGGATTTTCAATCCTCTCAAACGTTTTATGATAGGCTATGGGGTTTGGTCGCTCATTCGTCGCAGGCAATACTCCGAAAACCTCTATGTGATCGCGTTCTTCGGGCGCCATTCTTAAGACTGCTGCGGTTGCCTTCCTTCTCAGTCTATCGCCTTTCAATCTTCTCACCTATCGGGAACATTCTTGGCTCTTTCAGGCTGTTGTTTTGCACCTGATACTGCGCAAGAGCCAGCGTCAACTCGTTTTCCCTAATATCAGTTGTACGTACTATTGTGGACATGACGTCATCTGCAAATGATGTTCTCTTCCCTGACCAGTTGCAACTGGCTTCCTTTGTTTTTGTCGCTGTCAAATAAAACTCGCCATCTTCAATGTCTATTCTGCCATCAATGATAACCCTGCAGGTTGCGCGATATTTCGGGTCGAACATCAGTACACCTCCTCCAAGTCCTCTGGATCAACATCGGGGAAAACTTTGGTGGTTGTCATGGTCTCGGTCAATGTTCTTCTGCCTGCGTCATATTCCCTATGTTTTTCCACGCTCAGTCCAGATTTTGGTTGTACGAACTCTTGCTCTGAAGTGTTCATCTTTTCTGTGGGCGAATCGTCTTCTTTTGCAACCCAAGCACATCCTGCGCCTGTCAGCGCGAAAAGTGCCAGAATTATCAAGTCTATCACGTTGCAAGCCTCCCTTTCTTTTTATGTTCTATTTCAGACATTCTTTTCATCGCCTCACGATATAGTTCACGAGAAAAGGCATAAATATTGCCTGCAATTTTAGGGAAATTATGTCATCCGAACCATGGCCCCCTCTAGTTAAGCTCTTGTTGGCAATCTCTGAAAAGGAGCCAATTTCAGGAAATGGATTGATATCCTATTTGGTGCAACAGCTTAGAGTGTCAAGGCACACCTATGTAAAAGCGCGTAAGAGCGCAATATCTCAAGGATTGATAAAACATGTTCCTACAGGTAAAGGTCGTTCAGCCCAATATCTTCTAACTGAAGCAGGAAGAGCATATCTGCACGAATTGGAGGAATCAACAGTCAATCAAATAAAAGGTTTCTCACATAATAGGTATTGGTTCAGGTTTGGCGAAGGAGAACTAGGCAGAATAGACTTCTCCATTAAATCAAACTTGCCAGCTCCATTTTTAAATGGGAAGTATTACCAAGAAGGCATTCTAGAACTGCTTTTCAACGATCTCAGTCAACACGTCCCATTCAATCCTAGACTTCCAGGTCAACCATATTCAAAAGAAGAGTTTGATATAGACACCGAGATTAATGTGCGGATTTCTGCAAAGAGAGTTGATGGCGACATAGTTTCCCTTATGAGGGAACTCTGGGATGCTGAAAATGATGGAAAACTGGAGAATCCGACGACAATCATGGAAATAGACAAAACAGTCTCCCGCAATCCTGAATCTTCTAGAAAAATTGTCAGTTGGTACCTTTCCAACGTGTTTGGACGTTTAGAACCAGATTTGGAATATGAGGAAGAGAAACCTGAAGAGTGGTGGTTGGCACCTTTTCCTTGGGAAATTTTTGACTTCGACTCAAAGAAGTCAGACGATCCTGGTTCTTGTGATTATTGGGGTTCATTTATTTTCGAGCGTAAGGAAGAAGCAACTAGAAACCTACAAACTTTTTTTATGTATGTTGGTGCTAAAGAGTCGAACTTGATGAGTCTCAAAAACGTACTGCTTTTCAACAGGGAATTTCTGGGATCAGAAATCGATGATTCCACATTCTTGAATATCTGGGAGAAAGTCAGGGGAAGGCGTCCAAGTCCAGTAGATTATGCAAGTTATTTTGCTGATGAGCCATTCCATGTCTTTGGTCTTTCAAGTCTGATAGATGAGAAAATTTATAAAAAGTGGGTCCTTGTTGATCGTCCACGCGAATGTACTCATGATATCGCATCTTTCTTAATTGCCGTTTTCAGGAAAGCTTTCCGCTGGTCAAAGAAAAGAGCTAGAAAGACTTGGCGTGAGATAAGTCAAGCCGTGTTAAGATATGCAGAGGATTATGTTAGACAAACGAGATTTGATATTATTGAAAAAAGTCAAGGATAAGCCTTTCTGTGAAACAGAGACGTAATATCGCCTCTCTCTAATATTGATCTTAACCATTTCTTGTGTCTTAAGTCAACTTCCTCTCCCTTAAGCGTTATTTCATACCCCGATTCGATCGTACCAACTGAGAATCTTATCATTTCTTGTTCAAGTTCTAATGTCTGGGGATTAAAAGAAGCTTCCATGTTTATACATCTCAATTTACTCGGGCTCCCAGTCAGTTTGAAAGCAACTACGTATGTAAGATAACGGTTCTCATCTTCTACATATTCTGCACCTGAATCAGAATAGTTGAGTGAAGAACCAGATGGTAGGTTAAGGGATGTAATCTCCCTAAGCAAGTCCTTGTGTTCTTCCCAAAACGGTCCCATATCCAAATAGCCTATTGCTGATTTCTTAACTATGAATCACATCAACATCCTTTACTAAATAGATACATTAGTTGTACGAAAAAAGATTTAAAGACCAACTCTATCGAGAAAGACCCAGATGTCCCTGGAATTGCCCTCAGGATGGAAAGATATATCCTGAGAATGTATAATTACCGTTTTGTCTTGTTTGAATGAGCTTGAAAAGGCACAATTTCTGCTGTTAATGACCAGAGTTTAAAAACAGTGTCGTGCATATTAGACTGTATTAGACATACATTCAATTAATGAGCCTCGATTTAAAATGGTGCAATCACAAATCCCAAGTCATCTCCAATCAACAGTGCACGCTAGCATAGAAGCTGTTCTTTTTGATCTCAGCGGTACCCTCCTTAACGATCTACCAACAGTATACAGAGGTTTTGTAGACCTCCGCAAGACCCGCAAGAAGAATCCGCCATCTCTTAATCAATTTAGAAAAGAGTTCAAACTTCCCTATACGGAATTTCTCGAAGAGAAGGGGTTCGCCAATATTGATGACGCCATTAGCTTTTGGAAGGCTAGATATTCAAGCTATGGGGATTCTATTAGGCTTTTTGGTGATGTGAAACCTGCTCTGAAAATGCTTAAAACACACAGAGGAATCAAGCTTGGCGCTGTCTCTCAGACTCCAAAAGACAAAGTAGAAGAAAACCTCAATAGGTTCCAGATCCGCGATTTCTTCGACGCAATTGTATTTGACAATTGGAAACCTAAGCCTAATGGATTGATGCTTGCCTTGGAGGGGCTTAACATTGCGCCTCGCATGAATGTTATTTATGTGGGAGATATGCGGGAAGATTGCCAAGCGGCACGTTTAGCTGGCATTACTCCTTGGGTAATATACCGTGAAAAAGGTAGTTTTCACGACCTAGACACATTAAGGAAAGCGAGTCCAGCTCGTATTATCAAAAGCCTTGCAGAACTTAATTCACTGTTCTAAGAGCGATGGGGGTCGAAGTCTTTAGTCTTACATTTTAAGGGTATTTCAGAGTTTCTTGATTTTCTCTTTGAGATTGTGAGAAAGTTTTTCCAAGTGTTCAATTGAGAGAGAACGCAATTTGTCTATTGTAAGTTTAGCACCCAACATTTCCTGATACTTAAGAATCACAAAAATCAGGGCTTTTCTCTTCGGGTCCAAGGAAAGCTTGGACCAATCATCCAAAGCTTTATCACCGTTCTTTTCTGGTCTGGTCGTATGCATTTTTCCAAGTGGAACGAGTTGAATATTTAATATCTTTTCACCACTCTGAGTGGTGATTTGATTCCCGCAAAAATGTGTCTTCCTTACTTGTTGCAGATGTTTCTGTGCTAGATTTTCGAAAGAATACTCGAATATTTTTCCATTCTTATTAGTTTGCCCTCGGGCTGTATAAGCCATGTCATCCAGCAAAGCTCTATTGGTTTGTATCTGGTTGCTAAACCAATCTCTCCAACTTTCCTCACAAACTCTATGTCGTCATCCACTGGCTTATGGCCAGCCTTTTCCAAAATCTCGTTTATTACCCTCTTAACAATCTTGTCGGGCATCACAGTATCCACACCGCCCATCATTCTTAAGTATTGAAATGTAATTATGCCCACTCCTCTAATCTTTCCGATTGGGTTTTCTTCCCATTTTTCTATTTCAGCATTTCTTGCCCAAGTTCTTAGCGCTGTTTTGTCATCGTTGCTAAGGGTTGATAGGTAAGATGCAATGTCTTTAGCGATAACCCATGACCTTTTGTTTTTCCATACCAAACTCAGCGCGCCTATGTCTGCTTTAGCCAAATCTTTCAGGTTTCTTATGCTTCCGTTTTCAACAAATTTCTCGCGAAATTCTTCCACCTTTGGAACAACCGCCGTGAAGTAGTTCAGACCGATTGATGTGAAGGCTGCGTCCACAACCATCAAAACTACGCTTCCGCTCCATCTTTCCGTTCTGAGGCACCTGTTGCAATGTTTCCTTAGTCCAGCTACTTTTCGCATATGGCTGTCAACTAATTCCTTTAACATAGACACAACCTTTCCAATCAGTGGATGGCAAATATAGTATTTCCTGTTCTGATTTAATAATTGTAGACTGGATGTTTAATTGCTTGTTAATCTCCTTTTTTCGTAGTTTCAAAACTTTATATTAAAAATGCCTTAAAGAGTAAGCCATGGTTGTCTCCAATAGAGTGAAGATTGCCTCTGCAGCGCTCATTGCGCTATTGAGTTTAGGCACGGCTTATTATTTCAGAGACTGGTTTGATCCTTTGTACAGGGAGATGCGCGCAGAATTTTCAAGCGACCCGCAGGTGAATATGGACATAGGAGTGCTGGCTAAGAGTGCTGCCGACCTGTACAGGAACCTTGGCATATCCAGCGTGTCAAGGCAGACTGGGAATGCGATAAGAAACTGCACAATAGCAAACATGCAGCTGGGACTGCCTCTGGACACAAATGCGCTGAAATACCTCATAAGCGCTACAGAGAAGAGCGGGGACATAGTTGATTTTGCGCCTGTGAACATCACTGACATGAATGGTAAAGTCTACAGCATACAGAGCCTGAACATAGCTAGAGACACTTGGATGATAGCTGAGAACCTCAGGAGGAACCCGCAGTTGGTGGAGAAGGTGAAGTGGTATCTGGCTCTAAGCGCTATGGCGCAGCAGAACGGCTGGGACTTCTTTGACAATCCCGGCAATCCCAACTACCCGGCGACTATGATGAAAGCCATGGGAATGAAGGCGGACGATCCTAGGGTGTGGGAGATAGTAGACCAGATGAGAGACTGGCTGTTCAACGAGGACAGAATGGGCTTCCCATTGGACCTGCCACACATTTCCAACTCCACAGACAAGAAGATATGCTACTCGGTGCTTTTTGAGCTACCGACAGAAGTTAGTGATTTTGATGCATCTCCATGGATAACTAATGGAGTTCGTGTATGGAAACAACACGAAGGTTTAGATGCTATGAGATATTATGTGAAACAGATGTCCAGATTTTACAACGAAATAATGAAGTTATATCCAGATGGTAAATTTTATGAAGAAAGAATTATCAACGATGTATTGGTTTCAATTGCATATGATCCAAGACGAGAATTTTATTATAGACTGGCTGACAGAGCAGGATATGGGCATAAGGAATCTGTGGCCCTATTCTTAGGTGTTGATATATTAGAATTAAACATACGAGATATGTATAAAGCATCTGAAGTTGTCAAAAACTGGAATGGAATAGATTCCTACTTGGATGAAAATTGGGAGAATTGGGATTTGATAAAGTTCATTGATGGATACAGAGTAGCAAATTTTGGGATTGAAAATAAAATATCAAGAGACGCTTTGAAAGTTTTGTTGAATGCATTTGGCATACCTTGTATTCCAGAAGCCAGTATTAATGAAGAATATGCCCCAGACATTCAGTCATATCTTACTGGTTTAGACTCTGCCTTTCTAGGCATGCCAGATAGAGTAGTACAACATTTGAAAAATAAAGTTCAGGGCTATCTAAGTATTCCAGGAAATGGATTGCAACCTTTGATTATATCTAAAGATGGTATACAAAAAGACATAGATTATGGCATCCAAAATCCAAATCATACTCTAAAATATACGGACGTCTATTTACCCATTAGAGGAGACAAAATCTACCTGTTAAGAATTGGGAAAAAAGGCTGACCATACACTTTTGAAAAACTGGAAAATCATGCTTACAATGTCAGGTTGAGACTCTGGAGCAGTTGAGTTGCCTTTAATCCATTGGTATTCCCCATTTTCCACTATGCATGTGTATTCGGCGCCTTCAACTTCTAGAGTTGCGCCAATAGAATCTTCACCGCAAACATGCCACTCCCCTGGGCTGGATGCCTTGCAAATATATTTGTTATTGATAATAGTACCTTGAGGTTGACAACTTCCTGGGCATGATACTACATCAGGACATGTACAACAATATGAAGATCCACAATCACTAGAACTTCTACATGTTTGAGCACATGTACATCTGCCACTAATACATTGAGGTGCATAACCTCCACAATTAGTAAACATGCAATCGGATGCTGTAGTGCAACCGCAAACGCAATTGTCAAGGCATCTGGCGCCATAGGTCGTTGTGCATTTATGTGGTACTAATGTGCCTGGTGCTATGTTGTTGCATGCCGAAGCTGCGCCACAAGCCGTCTTGCACAACCCATCTCCATCTATAGCTCCTACTCCGCCATTTCCTGTAATGTATATTCCAGCCCAGTCACCATATACTTTGGCCTCCCTGCCGTCTACGCATTGTACGCAAGACGCTTCATCTGCCAGCCAAGTTCCAGCTAATTAAGAACAGTAAAATAATTAGAGAAATTACGAATATCCGAGTTATCTCGCCGGTATTGGCTTCTTCATCTTTTCTGCTTCTTTCTCAGCTATCTGAAGCGAGAGCTTTGTCTCGTATTCTATGAGCATTTTAACCATCGGGTTTTCTACGTTTACTTTGTATAGCGTAGCACGCCCAATCTTTCTAGTTGCAGTAACTAAACCGAGTTGTTCCAAGTCCTTGAAGTATTTGTAGAACGTGAGCTTGCTCATTCCCAAGGCTTCCACTATTTCTTTCTTCGTAAAGTCGTTCAGCTTGTAGTTTAACAAGTAGTCCAATATCCTGAGTTTGGGTGAACTGCCTAAAGCTTTAATCAGCAACGAGTCGTAGTCTTCCATTTTACCACTGTAATATTTTATCTAACTAAAAGTATATATACATTACCGTTTAAAGGTATTGTTAGTGTACTCATATGAGACGGGACTACGGCGACTCTGAAGTCAGGGCTTTAATCATGGACTGGCTGGAGCGGCATGGAAGATGGGGCGCCCACTATTTTCCGTTAGATACCCTTGTTAACAAGCTTTCCCATGTGGTTAAAAACGATGGAAAGCGGATAAGGAAGGTAGTTAAAAAACTTTTAGACGAGGGATACATACTTATCCATAAAGGCGGAAATACAATATCACTAAACCCGACCAGAAGCAGAGATATAGTAGAGTACATAACAAGAGTCATGAAACTATAGGTTTGTTGCAGCTTTTGCAGTTTAGCAAAACGTTAGATGCGCATCATTCTATGCTTTATGAAAAAAGGTTCAGGATACCAGTAAGGACTGAAAACATAAGAGCAGGCTTTTGGCAGCCTTGTTATAAGTTTTGAGCTCGGATGAAGTGTTACTTCCTTGAACCTTTGCATCTCTGTCTCGCTCATAGCTGCCATTATGAAATACGTACCAATGTTACGCACTTCTGGAGGAATGCTTGTCGAGTATTGAGTTACGAGAATGAATCCAACTCCCCTCTTTCCTAACTCATTTATGCAGTATACGAGGTTCTTAGCTTTTAGTAGCCTAGTCTCATCAAGCACGATCAATCGTCTCAGTTCATTTGTCTCTGGCCAGACTGAAGCTTCACCATATATCTCTTGTAGATAATTGGTGATGTCTGTGCGGCCCCTTGTATAGACTATCTTCAATTGGTCATTTTCTTTCAGTCTTTTTGACAGAGTACCATGGGGATCAAAAACTACCACTTCAATACCATTAGCTCTAGCTTCGTTAATGATTATCAAGGATAGAAAGGATTTGCCTATACGTGTCTTGCCGAAGATTATTGCATGACTGGTCAATACGTCGAGAGGAAAGTAGACCACTCTTTTCATGAATTTTCTTTTGACTACTGACTTGACAACATATCCCAGTAGCGCTTTTCTCGACCCTTTTTTCGAGATTTCTTCACCGGGTATGTGTATCTGCTCGTCTATAGGCTCTTCTGTCGGCAGTTCAAGCACCAACGTGAACATCTTTTTCAGGGCTATTGCCACATCTTTGTCAGAACCGAATCCAGCGACATCTTCAGACAAAGCTAAGCAGTAGTATCTCCTAGCTTCACGAAAAAAGGGAAAAAACTCTGGGTTAAAGACAATGATGGGGTCTCGGACATCGGAGCATTCCACAAAATACGTCTTATTTATCTCCATCTTGGCGCTGTATTTTCTGCTTACGATCTCTCTTAGGCAATCTGCCATGCTTTCCTTTGCATCGGTATAGACATAGAAGAATAGTGCGGTAGCGAATAGGTTCCTCTTGATTAGGAAGTAGGGTTTCAGATGCTCTTTTATCTCATTTTCGAGCGATTTTGTCTGTTCAAGGAATCTGCGTGCGTAGTCCTCCTCTTCCTTCATCTGTTTCGGCAAATGCTTGGGATAAGGTCCGCCCATGACATGGGCTTGGCTTTGTTGATTTACCTGAATCCTCAGCGTATCGGCTTTCTCCTTATGATACTCATAGTTCCTCCTTGCCCAGTTGCGCCTGCCTTCCAGCTCTTCGGGGACATCCGGTTCAGTCTTGAATGGCGATTTGCTAATTGTAATTAAGACAGCTTTGAAAACCGGACTCCTCGACAGATGGTCAAGCAGGCTTGCAACCGCACGCCACTGAACATCCTTCTCAAAGCTTAACCCGAACCTTCTAACGTAATTCTCCTTGTCCACAACTTCCTTGGCAGCTAAACAGGCAATTCCAATGTATTTCCCATCTTTTTCAATGACGCCCACAGCCTTTTCTTTGTCCCAATACTGCCTGACTTCGGGCTGATACGGCACTAATGTGGGTGGCGCACCTGTGCCTTTCTCTATGCTTCCCTCTCCGTATCTCTGTCTGTATGCCCACATGTACCATTTGGTGTAGTCATCCATTTGGTCTTCCTTCAAGCAATCACCTATCTTGAGGTTGTATTGATCAAAATCCAGCCACGTTTCGAGTGAGAGAAAGCACCTTTCGTATCTATCTTTGCTGTCTTTTCTTCTCTGCATCTTCTCCTTTACCTATTTCTCTTTTTTCTTCTTTCTCTCTCTTTTTCTTCTTCTCTAATTTCACACAAATAATAACACACGGAGCTATCGCCCTTCGCCGTTCTTCCCTGCGCTGTCATGAGGCTCCTTGTCCAGTATCCTGTTAAGAATCTCGCAGTTCCCCTCTTCATCCCTCCAAACATCCACAACTGAGCCGCATTTCTCACAGACTGGCAGGTCATCGTTCCACAGAATCCTCCAAGCATCTATTCCATCATCGCTTCTGAATTCCTGACACTTTGCACAGTAGCCCCTCATTTTTTCCGCTCCCCATCCTCTAAAGGCAGAACGTAGAACTCCCAGCTTGCGGCTTTGCCAAACTTGTACTTGAGGTTCCAGTCTATTTCCGTCAAGATTATGTCGAAAAGTTCGTTGGCTACATCTTTCTTTTTGATATCTTCAAATCTGCGTCCGCGCTCCTTTGCAAGGTACCTTCTCAATGCATTCGAAAGGCTGTTGCTAAGCATTATGATGTACTTGTCCATTTCTAAATCCCTCAGATGATTTCAAAATCGACGCATGTCTTGACTAAGAGTATTGCCTCCTGCCCTAGCTTCCCCTTCAGTTCCCTCAACTGATCTCGCAGGTTCATGTCGTACTGTGAAACCGCGTTGATTAGGATTGACTCTTCCGTGGTTCCCTTAAAACATCCATTACCCCTGACTAAAGTGTAGCCTTCAGAAAAAACATTACCAGCCCATTCTCTAACCATACTGATGTAACTCTCTGTAAGTCTCCTTGAGTCGCTGTCGCTTCCAATGTATATGTCAACCCTGTAAGGCACGCCGTCACTCCTTCATCAAGTTCCTCTTAACGTAGATGGTACTGTTCTCGTAATCGTTAACGATCTCTATTGCACCATTCTTCTCCAAGTCGTCCAGAGCGTCCAAGGAGAATAGATAGACTTTGAGTTTTGCGTAGGCTGTTGGATCCTTTTCAACGTAGTTGTCTATGTCTGAGTTTCCAGTACAGAGTATACAGTCCCTCGTCAAACTGCTTCAACACTTTAAGTGCCAATTTTCGATCAACAGGCATGTAATCACCCTAAACAGAATGGAGAGAGCATATCATCAGCCTTATCGAGAGAAGGAATTCCGATTATGCCATGTTTCAGACAGCAGGTTCGAATACCCCTTCTCTTAGAATTATTCAGACCATTGTACCTAAGGTAGAGCAAATCTTATCTGAGTTGCTGGCGGTAAATCCACTTTTTCAATCGAGAGAGAGCGTGTTGCTCTTGTTCACTAATTTGCTCGCTGTAAACGCCTATTGTTTTAGCTTGCTCCGGATGGTACTTGGAAAACAGGTATGAGTAAATGTGATACCATCTCTCCGAAAATGGGACTGATAGGCTGGCTGTGTGCAAGTAGATCATCGCTTCATAGTCGGTGGCTGTTTCAGCAAGTGGAGTTGATAATCGCTCTATTTCGATTTTGGTTTTCATATAATCAGTCACCATGTCTTCCATGCCTTGAAACACAACGATCGGAGCAAATATCCGCTTGATCTGTCTTTCAAATTTGTCAACCATTCACTCGCCTAGAGCAGATTTGATTTGAAAAAAGAATGAGGATTATTGGCGTGCAAAAAGCTGTTGCTTCCTTATCTAAACGGAAGAAAATTTTTCACCTATCAATAACAAAAATCTCTTTCAAACCTATTTCTTATTTCGGATCGGCTGCAAATCAAGGAACACAAGGTTGAAGAAATGAATTATGAGATCAACAAATGCATAACGGGGCATTGGGCATGCCCGAGACCTCATGGCAAATACACCGAGACTTATCCGCCCACGTTTCTGCAAAGGTTAGACGCTTTGCTGGGTCCGTGCTCTAACAAGAAAATCTTGCACCTCTTTTGTGGTTCAAGCAAATTTGGCGATTTAAGAATCGACATGAACCCAGACGTTAAACCCGATTACATCATAGATTTGAGCAGGGACAAACTACCTTTTAAGAATTGCACATTTGATATGGTTATTGCAGATCCGCCTTATCATGATTTTAAACCATATTCTTTTGTCAAAGAGGCGGTCAGGGTGTTAAAGCCCCTAGGCTTCCTGGTGATTGTACACTTTCTGGTGTACATCGTTCCGAAAGGTTGCGAAAGATGGGCATGCATTTCGGTTGGTTGCGGCCCAAATACTAGAATGAGAGCATTGAACATCTTTAGAAAAAACTTGGCTTAAAAGATTGCCGGCTCTCTAAATCTATTTGTGGCTTTCTGAAAACTAGAATGTACTCATGAACCTTTAATGCGTGAAATCTTTTTGTTCCCTTATTTGCCTCAGCCTGTGCCTTCTTGGCCAAGTTAAGCATCCAAAAGCTTGGGAAGTACATTTTGTTTATTATTATGTCGTGCAAATCAAACCCCGCTAACTGGCAGAGTTTTATCGTATCGGCTCCTATCGGAATAGTCTTCCAACATCTTTGAATATCTTTGACAACAACTACCATGAACTTTCGAGGTTTGAGGACTCGATAACATTCAGAATAGACTTTGAGCATCGCCCCAAGATACGTTTTTCCTGTAGTGTTCCCGATGTTTTTAATGTCTTCGGAGTATCGACATGTCTTCGCTAACTGCGGATCTCTCAAAGCTATGCCGCCCACATGCTTTGAAGAGTTTAAAGCGCCTTCATAAGGTGGACTGAAAACAATTGAGCCAAACTCGCTGATGTTTCCAATATTCTCATGCTTGGAAGAATATGGAATCGGCAAATTCTTCTTTGCAGCAAAAGGTCTGTTTCTTTCTGTTTGCAATTCTTTAGTTGATTCTTCACATATAATCGAATTTTTGCTTCCACCGCCTTTAGTGATTGACAATGCATCATTGTAGGGTGGGCTTAATACGATAGAGCCAAACTTCGGAATGTTTCCGATATTGGCTGAATCTGTAGAATATCCCTGGAATCGTTTAACCCTATCTTGGTAAGAAATTTTCTTGCTCCTTGAGTGAGGCCCTTCGTCCCCCCTTTTCAGAGCGTTGAAATATGGTGGGGAGAAAATTATCGACCCGTAATTCTCAGCCTGCCCGATATTGCTTTTATCGCCATATCTAAGCTTTGCGATGCTTCCATTGCTCCATGCTTCGGTCATCTTTTTTTGCAGCTTAAGTCTCCATGAATACTTGCGGTTTGCATTTTTACCTGCAGCATGTCCTATGCCTTCAGAGTATGGAGGACTGAAAACTATTGAACTAACCTTTGGATTGTTTAGACAAGATAGATTTCTTGCGTCTCCCTTGATGCATATAGCCCTGCCCAAATTTCTGTTCTGGTAGAGCTTCTTCAGATGAGCGATGTTCTTGTTGGCTTGATTTACAAACTTCTTCTCGTATTCGACTCCGACTGCATCCATTCCCAAAAGCTCAGCTTCAATCAACGTAGTTCCTATGCCAGCCATAGGATCCAAGACCGGCGATTCTCCATAGAGCTGCAAAATGGCTCTGGCTAAGCATGGTCTCATCTTTGCGGGATGATCATTGCATAAATAATGGCTTCGTTCACTTTGAGGGTGAACAACGCCAAAATCCCAAACACTGACTAAAATCTCTCTTTTGCCAGACTTGTTTATCGGATGCTCTGTCGTACCGTTAGGAAACCTCACTTTTAGAAGATTGTAACTCTTCCATTTTTCTGTTACCGAAACAGAAGGGTTCCGTTATTTCCCTTCAGCATATTCTACAAAGATGTCAAATGCGCCTGCACTTCCTGACGGGTATAGGTCTAATGAGACTTTGTCATTTCTGTAAATCTCTTCTCTGAAGCTTATAGGAACGACTTTCAATTCACCATAAACATCTCTATACGCTTCTAAGACGCCATTGGCGAAGGAAGTGAAGTCTATGGTTTGCGGATACTCCACAGTTTGAACAGATTTGCCAGCGATGATTATTTCTGAGCGTCCCTCGGTCCAATATAGTTTCAAAGAGATTTTTCTGGGCTTCTCTGCGAAATACTTAGAGACAACATCTTTTACAATGCTCTTCGGGTTCTCACTGGATTTCATTTGACTCCCTTCTTCAGTCGATCCTGCAGTTCAGAAAGAGTCTTGTCTCCCAATTCTTCCAATAGGTTAGCAGCGTCATGATCTGTCTCTATGGTGCGCTCTGGAAAAAGCTCAGCTAGTTTATTCAATGAAGACTCGTCAAATATCATGTTTCTATACCACTTCGCATTGTTGTAGTCCACTTCGTTCTTTGCTTTGGCAACAAGAAGGGCGGCTGGAATCGCCTGTTCCTTCTTCACGTAAAGGTCATAGTTCTGATAGAAGACGTTGGAACTTCTTGCGAACACGCGAGCGTAATCAATGTTATTTTCCTCGAAGAGCTTTCTTACTCTTTCGTCAAATTTCTTAAGCATCTTTTCGCTCTCGTGATAAGCTAGAAGCTCAGCAGTATTTACCAAGGCATACTCATTGCTCTCTGTCTCGTAATAGCCTCGCCAAGGATCTGTGCTGTGCCATTTAGCTCTGAAAATGCCCTTCGTCTCGTTTCTTGTGTAGCTTATGATGTGAGGGCAGTCTTCTCTGTTGAAGTAAACAGTTACTACAGGATCATCCTCGTAGTAGCACGATTCGCACAGAGGCTTTCCCTCGTAGTAGGTGGCGTAATCACCGTAGAAGAGTTCACTTTCATCATCGATTTTTTCCTCACAGACGGAGCATTTCATAAATTGAGAATAAAATCAAGATGGGATTAAGTTAATCGACAAGCAGAACTCCATTATTTCACAGGCTTAATCGTGGCCATTGGTGATTATTTACTCGATATTATTCTAATTAATTCCTTCAGTTCAGCAATTGTATGCCCGCATTTTTTTCATTTTTCAGTTTTTAAAGGCTCGTACATAGTAACAAAGGCTTTGACTTTAGGTTCTGAGGTTTCTTGTTCAACAAGCAGTTTTCTGACTTCCATTCTGTTCCAGCAGCCACAGCTAGGACACTTCATTCTAAGTTTTGGCATCGTACTTAGTTAGTACCCCATATTGAAAAGATTTTTGGGTAAATACAATCCTAGTTCACGGCGCTACATGCGATACTCTTCAACCAAGTCCTGGCTATATATTCACACAGTTCACTGGTGATGGGTGGTGCGGGCAAGCAGGATGCAGATATCCAGACCAACCCACAAGTAGCATTGGTCCATTCAGCGTAAGAATGGGTGCATATGCTGACGGCACATTTATTACTAACTTTGCGAAGATAGCAGAGTGCCAAAGCGACAATGACTGTTCAGGCTACGATCCAGACACTCACACTAAAATGGTTTGCAGATGTCCTAATACACTAGATTGTAGTTTACTAGGTGACACTTACAAATGTGAAAAAAGCCTAATTGTGCAAATAACAAT
>JAOZHV010000012.1 GCA_026014725.1 Candidatus Bathyarchaeota archaeon
CATTTCATTTTATGCTCCTTTTCGGGTGAGAAGAATTACTAGGCATTTGCCTTAGAGACTTGTTGGGGGAGAATTTATTTGTAGCTGTCACGGCGGCTTCAGGGCGTGGGCTAAATAAAACGGTCTGTCGGTACCCGACGATCCCAACTATTGAGGTGGCGATCCCTCACATTAATTGCCTCCGTGAAATCTCCACGTACCCTAAACCATACAGCACAGTGCAAATAAAAAGCTTACGGTACACAAACAGGACACACACCAAATAGTTTGCGATGGTTTTTCTGCAATCAGAACAATTTGGCAAACCAAGCTTAGTCTGCGACTTCCAAGAGCTGTACCGCTACTTAATTGATGACTTTGTCATTCAATATTGCCAGAATTTGGCTAAACGAGATTTCATACATAAGACTAAGTTGTCAGCTCAAAAGAAAGGAAAAAGGCAATATCTTAATGACACTGAAACGAAGGATTTCACTAATAAGCTCAGTAAGTATTTTGAAATGACTGTTGAAATTCCAAGAATAAAAGTCGGAGAAAGACAAACAATCGAGACGCTAATAAATGAAGAATCACTGTTATTAGCCAAGTTTCTGAGAAAAGAAAGAAAAAATTGGAATCCGAGACAGGCAAAAATTCTTTCTTAGGCAAATTGTTTAATAAAGTTTCATAACTATATATTTTATAGGATGGAACTATGCCGGTTTTAATTGATGAATTTTCAGTTAAACCATTATATTTAGAGACTTTTCTTGTGGAACAGAGACTTGGAGTTGCCACTGGTTTTGCAGTTAAGAAAGATGCTTCTTATTATTTAATTACTAATTGGCATGTAGTTACAGGTAGAAATCCTTTTGATAATAATCGACCACTTTCTGCCAGAGGATTAGCAGACCCGAACAAACTAAAAGTGTGGTTTCATGGACAAAATTTAGGCAGTTGGATAGCTAAAGAGATTGAGCTGATTAATAGAGCTGGAGATAAACTTTGGCTTGAACATGAACTACCTGAACAGGTTGATGTAGTAGCTATTCCGTTTGCTGTCACGGAAGATATAAGAATTTATGAGATAGATTTAGCCTTAGCTGATTTTGATTTAATGGTATATCCCTCAGAAGCAGTTAGTATCATTGGCTTTCCTATGGGATTAACTTCTGGAGGCAAATTTCCAATCTGGAAGACTGGACACATTGCCTCAGATATTGATATTGATTGGGATGGCAAGCCTGCATTCTTAATCGATGCAACAACCAAAAGTGGTATGTCGGGCTCCCCTGTAATTGCAAAAAGAGTAAGCCTCTATCAGACATCTCATGGCAATGTGGTTGGGAACGCAGCAAGGTTCCTCGGTGTTTACTCAGGCAGAGAAATTGGTGAATCAGGAGTTGAGGTAGGCTTTGTATGGAAACCAAGAGTTATTTCAGAAATTCTTGGTCATTAAGCAATATTTTTCCATTGTTGTCTTGCCAAAATAATGGAAAATGGTAGAATTAGCTTCTCAGATAGTCGCCCTTGATAGACAGTGAAGGGGACAGAAGGACTCTACACTTTTTGCATATTATTCAGCCCGCTCTGTAAGATGTGTTATGTACACGCTACACGTGCTGTGTGTGATACACGTGATACACGAGCGGAGCAGTTGTGAAAGAGAGAGTGAAAGCGAAAGAAGGTAGGTCGGGAAAAGTTTGGGTTTGGGTTGGGTTTGGGATTAAAATTTAATCCAACCAACCAACCACTTCCTCATCACTCTGCTACCACTCAATCACTCTGTCACTCATTCTCTGTCACTCTCTCTGCTCCTACCTCTCTCTATACACCTATACCTACCCATATACACGCGCGCACGCGCACACGAGAAGGAGGACGCAGGAGGAGGGAGGGGTTTAGTAAAACTAGGGCTCTTTAGAGTGGTCGTTTTCTATGTACACTTGAAGCGCCGCAGAAACGCAAATGCAAATCAAATGCGAAGCAGGGTTGTCTTTGAAAGGTTAACAGTGCCGAGGGCTAGCTTCACACCGTCGTTACACGTTTGACATTTTCGTGTCAAAGCAAGCACTAGGATTTAGAGTTGTACCGAATATTTCCTTAGCAGTTCTGCAAGTATTTCAGGAGTAACAATTGTGCAGTAGATCTTCTTTGTTTCATTAATTCTTGAAAAGTGGTGGAAGGCTGCTTGAATTGAGG
>JAOZHV010000013.1 GCA_026014725.1 Candidatus Bathyarchaeota archaeon
CTCTCTAGCAGCTCAATTATCTTTTCAACAATATCATCTTCACTCATTTTCAAACCCCCAAAAAATAGAGAAGCTTATATAGTGTTTCTACAGCTATAAAGATTGGTGTAGAAAATGGATAAACTACTTGAATGCATCTTGGAAAACACAACATGTGTAGAAAACAGAAAGCTAATCAAAATAAGTGAAAACAGAGTAGCCATAACAGTTCCTAAAAACACCATAGAAAGAGGTAAATCATATCTAATAGCTATCTACATAAACGAGACAGACACACCACTAATACTAATACGTAGAGCCGTGAAAATAGGTAGCAGTTATGGATTTCTAATAACCTCAAAGGTGCTAAGACGCCTAGCAGAAATACCTAACATAAGAGTAAAGATATGTATCTTGCAACAAACCCCCGCCTCCCGCTAGCCCAACACACAAAACCCGCCTTAAATGATATATATCAAGTAGTAGGAGAATAGTTACTAGGTAGTACACAACTAGTTCAAGGTGAATAAACAAATTGATATGCATAAAGAGCCGCCTAGTAAAGGATAGAGCCTATATGAGTGTATACATCACAAAAATTGTTAAACAAAAACTAATCAAATCAAAACTTGTTAATGTATACGTATACAGCGATATTGAAAGAAAGAAAATGATATTTTTTGACACAAAAACAGTATCAAGAAAAAAATCTAGGTTTAGAGAACAATACCTAATAAGACTATTTCCATTTAGAAAAGCACCATTGCTATACCGTTCAATTGTATTTGTATGCATAGAAGAAATAGACAAATATACAAAACGCATGTAAAAGAGGTTAATCAAACCAGTTCAACCAGAAACTTACTATATACCGCTGCAAATGGAACGCTATAATGTAGCTATACATATTTTATGTAATGTAAGTTTATGGTTAGGTGTGCAGACCCCCCGCTTAAGCTACCTAACCATATACTATTTATAGAATAGTTAGGTATCTCGATAACACGTAGACTGCTACCTAACCGTGGAACATGTAGACATAGATTTATTTGCTACTAACAGACTGTAAAACCTGTAGGTGCTTATAGTGTCCAACAAGTTTAGACTTAAGAAAGTTCCAGAAGAAGACAAAGAGATTCTTATCGCAATCGCAAACCTAGTTGGAATGCCAAAACAGCCTACAGACCCCGCAACATATGCTAGAGTAATAATAGACTACTACAGCAAGATACTCCAAGTTGCAAGACCAACCCAAACAGAAGAGCTAGAAGACATAGACATAGAGCTAGAAGCCGAAGAGCTAGAACAATCAGTAGACTCATTCTTTTCCAAAATAGGAAAAGCAGCAAAAAAGGTGGTTAGAAGGTGATTAGAGAGCTAAAAATAATGCATCTAATAGACGTAGACGGCAGAAGCATAACACTTAGAATACTAAACGAAAAACAGCTACCAACACACGTAGAGCTAGACGTAGAATGCATAGCAGCATTCCCACCTACAGAACTACTAGGAAAACAATTCAAGATAATAGCAGCAGACTACAGACCATACATAATAACAGGATTCATATACAACAAACTACAGGTCCTAGTTATATCAGGCTACATAGAGGCATACAAAGGCTACGCATACATCTCATACGGGCTACCATACACCGAATTCATAAAAAGAGTTTCAGCAGAAGAAAAAGAGCCCTACTACAAAGCCTTGTTTGAGGCTATGAAACTAGAGCTAGCAACACTAAAAACAAAGATAAACGAATGCTTCGGAGAAAAACTAAACATTGTAGAATCGCTACACAAAGAGTATTCAAGAATACTAGACAAATACATAGAGTTCTACAAAAAAGCAGTAGGGCTAGCATCACCAGAACTACAAATACTAGTAGAATCAATACTAGCTACAACACAGCCACCAACACCACCACAACCACAACCAACACAGCCAACACCACCACCAAAGAAAGGCTTTTTACAGAAACTAAAAGAAATGTTTAAGAGGCGATAAAAATGGTAAAAGAACTAAACGTATCAGCCCTAATAGAAGACACAATAAGGTGTGTAGAATATAGCACAACACTACCACTAAACCACGATATCCTAACAAAAGTGTGGCTACACCACAAACTGATAACACTATACGGGCTAGCACAGAAAATAACACCTGAAATGAGACAACAACTATACATCTACACACTACCAAACATAGCCCCAGTTCTACCATTCACAGAACTAGAACCAGACTGTCTAAACAAGATAAAGCTGCTAGCAACAATAGCCCTAGCAGCCGCTGTTAGAACAGACCATCCAAGAGCCAAAATAGTACTAGCTAGAATAGGTGCTATATTGTCTAGGTCTATAACAAGAAACGGCATATACATAGCA
The DNA here is from genome assembly GCA_026014725.1 of Candidatus Bathyarchaeota archaeon. Taxonomy (NCBI): domain Archaea; kingdom Thermoproteati; phylum Candidatus Bathyarchaeota; species Candidatus Bathyarchaeota archaeon. The sequence goes on from JAOZHV010000013.1 coordinate 2,364, forward strand.
AAAGACAATTTGATAGGAATCCTACACGAACTAGACATAGCAATAACAACAGCCCTAGCCTCAGTAACACAAATAACATAAGGTGATAAAATGGTAGACCTAGAAACAGTTCTATCAATTGTAAATCAGCTAGGCTTACCCAAAAAACCAGACACACTAAAAATATTCATAGTAAATGAGAGCTGTCCACATTGCAACGAATTTGTAGACTCTTCACAATTCAAAGACTTTGTAAAATCAAATGATTTCACAGCAATATCATTTGAAGGCTACACATTCTGTGGAGACTGCAAAGACAGCTACATAACAAACAGAATATTCAGAATAGACACACCAACACTAGTAGACATAGCAGACCTAGAAGTCGAACCAGTTCCACAAAAATACATCGAGTGGCTAAAACACTACCAAGACGTAGGTCTAAAAGTTCCTAAAAGAGCAACCAGAAGAAAAACAGAATCAGAAGGAACAAGCAAAAAAAGGAAAAGGTCTAAGAAATCAGAAGAGCTAAACGAATTTGTAAGAGAAAAACAGGAGAAAAAGAACATAGCAAAAGCAGCAAACCAATGCTTAGAAGACATATGCATAGAGCAATAAGGTGATACAAAATAGCACTCAGAAGCTACAGAGAAATAGACAAAGTAATAACAAGCATAATACAATACCTAGCACACAGACAGCCAAAAGGAAAATACTACTTTGAAAGAGTAAAACTATCAAAGAAACAGCTACAACAGCTACAACAAATCAAAGAAATATCAGAAAAAGGCATATGTCCATTCTGCGGCAAAGAATTCAAAAAAGTATACATACACATTTTCAACACACACAAAAGAGACCTGATAGACCTTTTAACACAGCCATAAAAAATTATTTCAATGGTCTAACATCAAAATAGACCATAAAGCTATCGCCATAAACATTAATATCAAGCGTTCCATAAACCGCCACAACATTCGGAACCCGCCAATACTGAGTATTTACATAGCCTTTCATAGGATACAAATCAACAACAACCTTATTACTATCCTGATACACCACATTATACGTAGCAAAACTGCTACTACCAACATACACAGTTCCTTTATCAGACCAAAAAGCTATCCTAACAGCCGTGGTATTAGCCCTAAAAGTAAACGTTACAAAACCACCACAACTATACACATAATCGCCAACCCTGCTACAGTTACCAGTATACCAAAAATCATATAGAGGCTCATAGCTAAGACCAAACCATGTCACAAGCTTACTCACCCCATCTTTTACTTGCTCTAAACCCTGACTAAGGTTAAAGATACCAGCATATGTTAGCACCGATAGTATTACAACAGCAACTAACAATAGTGTTCCTATAGCTCTAACTACCTTCTCCATTTTTCCACCTACTAAGAAAAGAGAAAAAGAAAATCTGTTAAAAAATTTTATTGATTTTATATAGACAACGATACACCTACAAGTTGTACAAGCAGCAAAGCTAGGATAGCAATAGCTGCCAAGTCTCTAGCCATTCTGTTTATCCTACCTGTAGGATCAACAGCCACAAACAGCAATGGTAGCACAAATAGTCCGCCAACATCAAAATAGCTTAAGTTTACAGTAGCCACAATAGGTGTTGGAACAACAGCTAAAAGCCTACTCTTCTCCTCATAGGCAACAAGAGGCATAGCAGCACATATAGCAATAATTGTTAGAGCCACTAGCCTAGCAAAAGCATCTGCAACAGCAAAATACGCAACCCAAGCTATAGAGCCTATCACAAACAGCATAGTCCTACCTACAGACCAATTCAAAGCCCTAGCAAATGCTAGGAACCCAACAAACGCCACAGCAAAGTAAGGCAAAACATCAGTAGGTATAACAACTTCAGCACTAGGCAACTTAACCAATATAGCACCAATATCCAACTGCATCACATACTTAGCCAAAGTAGCAATAATAGCTATAGCAACAAAACCAGACACCACACCAAGATTAGCCTCTCTCTCCGATAAAGCTATAGCACTAGCAGCAGCCGTAGCAATAGTAAGAGATATATACATAGCATCTGTCAGACCTAGCCCAAACACCAATACCATAGCCAAATACGTTAGTATAGCAGATATAACACCTACTACAACAGCCCTCATATTTTTCACCTAAAAGAAAAATAGGATAACACTGCAAATTATAAACGCTAATGTAGCCAACACAGCCTCAAACCTAGTAACCCTACCATAAGACATTATAACCATTAGAGTAGCAACAGTAGCAGAAACAATAGCAACAGTAAGCAAAGGACTGCCATCAACAAGCATACCCGCCACCAAAGCAGCAGTACCCATATTCTCACCAAAATCATGTAGTATACAACCCAAAATCTCCGCCTGCGAAACCTCAGACCTAACACCATAGATTAAAGCAACCACCAAATCAGGAACACTAGTAGCCACAGCCGAAATAAGCCCGCCTATAGCCTGCCCAATATACGGAACCATCTTGTCTACAATAACACCTAGCAGATAACCGCTAACCGCCAAACCAAGCAAACCAACACCAATCCTAACAACATCAAAACCGCCAACCCTTCTAAGACCAGAACCATACTTTATAACACTATAAGCCATAGCAGCAGCTAGATAAGCATAGATAACAACACCATCAGCCCTAGTAACAACACCATCAAAATCTAGCACTATAAACAGCAAAGCAACCAAAACAGCCAAAAGACCTAGGTCTCTATTATGAAACTTGCTCTCGCCATGAACAAGAGTAGACAGACCAAAAGCAGCAAACATATCAAAAATAGCAGAAAACACACCATTAACCATAGCAGTAGTGTAAAGACCTCTAACAGCATAATAGGCAGTAGAAATAGTTTCAGGAAAAGTAGTAAACCAAGGATATACTGTAAAAGCATAACCAGCCGTAGCACCTTCCAACTCGCTAACCTTACCAAACACATAGATTAGTAGAGCCGTAAAAGCAGCAGCAATAGACAACTCTAACAGAGCCATGGTTTTCACCTAAGATAATACAATTTTCAATAGATATATAAGCTAATAGTTAGGTAGCTCGATAACACGTAGCCTGAAACCTAACTGTAGAAATCTAATGAAAATAGATAAAAAATGATTAAGGTTTTAGATTAAAAACGCTACCTTATTCCTTTCTTATTCCTTTAACTCTAGATACAATACCAGATATGTAGTTAGGAGCCCATTTCTCGAACCATTGTTCCGCGTCATCTGCTACCTCTTTAACACAGTTCTCTATAGAGCCAAAGTGCTGCTTAGCCTCGTTTGGAAATGCACTAAATAGGAAGCTACATAGCCTCCAACTGTATGTATTAACATAGTCTCTCTTAATAGACTCTAAAAGCTCTTTTTCAGCCATATTTTTCACCTGCCAATAAATAGAGAAAAGAAAATCTGTTAAAAAATCTTTCTATTTCTACAGACTGTTATATATACTATATTATTCCAAACAGAGCCAACAGAGCTACTATAATAGATATTGCTGCTAGACCATAGCAAATAAACTTTACAACCTTAACAAGCATTTCAGCCAATATACCAACAACTATGAAAATGATAGCATATACAGAGGCGTTTATGATAACATCTAGCCTGTTACCAGTTGTAATATTCCTAGCAATACCAGATACAAAACCTCTAAACGCCTCTACAAAACCGCTAAAAGTTGTGTTTAGCCTAGGCATAAAACTATTATTCACAGCATCAACAACTGCAGAGCTGCTATTAGAGCTGCTAGAACCAGTATCAGAGACACTAGTACTATTACCAACAACTACAGAGCCCGCCAAAGACAACCTGATATAGCCTAGCCTATACGCTATATAGACACCAGCACCTAGCACAAGCAACACAGCAAACAATATTGTTAAAGCGGTCTTAGTATCCATTTTATCACCTCTTCTATAGAGAAATTATAGAAAGGTATTAATCTGCTTATAGTATCATTAACAGCTGCAAATATAACATCAATACCAATATTAGACATAACAAGAACAAGCATAGCAATAGCCTCCACGCCGCTTGCCAAATACACTACTCTCCTAGCTAATCTCGGTGAAACATTGGGATACTGCCTAAGCATATAGAAAGACATTAGAGACAGGTCTGCAGTAGCTATAACAGCTATAGCAGCAGACATTAGAGCATACCAATCATAGAGCTTTACATAAGCAGCATAGCCAAGCACAAAGTAAAACACATAATTAAATATTGACAGAACATAGAACCTCTTAACACCTTCTCTAAAATCAGCCTCTACATCACCTGCCAAACCTACTATAGAGCTGCTAAGAGCCGTAGCAAAATCTGGAACAAACCTAACAATAGCCACGCCAGCACCAAATGCAACAGCCAACCCAAACAAAAACGCTAGAGTATCCAAAAGATTTATGAAAGCCTTCACAGAAACCACAATAGCAACCGAAACCACGTATATCATATAAGATACATAGACATAGCTAATGAAAGCCACAAGACCAACCGCCAATGGTAACGAAACAGCAAAAGCCAAAACAGGATATCCAAGCAAAGACAGCGTAATACTGAAATAAGCACTCCTAACAAACACAGCTATAGCTTCTGTAATTAGTGGTATAGCAGCAGCCACAACAGGAAAGATAATGATAGCCCTACTAGGATCTATAAGAGACACCAAATATTTTCCAAAACCTACAAACACATCAGCAAAGAACCTCATAACAACAACAATATAAGGTGCTGCAAAATAGCCTAGAGCCAAAGACGGAAACGCTACAGTAACAAAATTAGCCAACTCACTATACCAATTCTTAGCAGCAGCCTCCGTTACTATAGCTAGTATAAGAGATATCAAAGCAGCTATAGACAGACCAAAAGCCTCTACACTATATCTACTATAGTATATAAGTACGCCAAACACAGACATAGCCAAGCCATTTATCCAAAAGTATGGTGGTGGTTCTGCTAAAGGCTGCTGCCGAATAACAACACTAGCCATAACACCACCTCTAGCTCTAGCCATAACACCACCTAATAAGAACTAAATATAGAAAAAAGGTAAAAAATGATCTTGGTTTATAGACAAAGACCATATTCTAACTAGCCTTAACCTTGTAGCCAACAGCAATAGCAGCAACTGCTATTAAGACCAATGCTATAGCAGCATACTCAAACCCCAGATCATATATCATTACTATACCAACATTATACATAGCATGTGCTGCCACAGAGCCGATAAAACCGTATAGACCGTAGACAGCATATAGCACAGCACCTACAATACCCAACACAACCAAAGCCATGTAATCAGGTGCTCTAGTAACAGCATGCAATGCAAACCAAGCAGCACCTGATACAAGAGCAGCAGGAACAGTTGTAACAGCAAACCTACCTACCTTATACAAGTAGATTCTAAAGAACAGCTCTTCAGGTACAGCCACAACAAACAGCATAAGCATAAACAGGGCTAGATAACTGCCAAAGTATTCATATAGCTGCAACGGCAAATAGCCAACCAACAAACTAGCAGCACCACCAAAACTATTGTAAATTAGATATGCTACTATAGATGTTAGAGCACCTACACCAATACCATAGGCAAAGCCTCTAGCAGAAGAGGACTCATTTTCAATAACTGGAACATCTTCTACATCAGCCAATGTAACAGCCAATATAGTGAACAGCACATAGATAGCAATAGCCATATCAGTTGGTATAAGACCCTTAACCAAAGCATATACTGGCAACAACAAAGATGCAAACGATAATATCACAATAGTATTGCTAGACAACAGCGTAAACCTAGGATCCCTCTTTTCATGCAGCCAATAGCCAACCCCCAAAGCACCTAGCATAGGTATTAGAGCCGCTAAAACGCTATTGATATCGCTAGGAACAACATATTCAGCTACAAATAGTGCTGCTGCAACCAAAGACCAAATTATAGCTAGATTCCTAGCTATCATTTATCTACACCACCTAATAGAAAAAAGATAGAAAAAAGGTATATATGCTTAAGCTATGTAGAAGACTTGTTAGCTGCAGCAGCATATGGATAGTACTTCTCTATCATAGCTAGAGCATCCGAAAAGCTAATGTTATACATCTCAGACAGCATCCTAGCCATAGTCATTTTCACATAGTAATCAAACGCTATAGCCACAGGTCTATATGACTGAGACAACTGATTAACATTTTGTGAAAGCATAACAACATTCATATTGAGTAGAGCCACAGTCTTCTCCAACTCGCTAACCCTCTGATAATAGGTAAACGCCATGAATGTGCTTAGAGCATTCATTATTACCAGTATTAGCAGCAGATACGGTGTAGCACTACGCCTCTGAACAGTTATATACTGCTCTTGAGACATGTGTCTCACAAAAAAACACTTACAGACTGTAGAATAAAAACCTTACTAAAAATCAGTTATAGAAATACTTGTCAATCCACCTCTCAAACATCTCAATAAGCTCTATCTCCAAATCACCATCATATTCCACATCTTCAGGATAGACCACAACAAACATATACACAACAACCCTCATTCACACCACCAATAAAAGAAAAAGGTATAAAAAAAGTATTTTATTCAACCAGAATAACAACACTCCACATAACAATCATAGTCAAACTCTAAATCACTATCCAAAAACCTTGTACACCTAATACAACAATCAAAATCATATTCTTCAGACTCACACCTATCATACATAGGCTAACCCTCTGTAGGCATAGCAATACAGTTTTCAAGAATCTCAAAACCCTTGTTCCTAGCCCATTCAGCCACCTTATCATAATCTTTCTCATTAGACACGGCCACAACAATAACATGTGAGTGTCTGCTAGTCTTAAACGGTATAAAAGTGATATTACCTCTAATGTCCCTGCAAACTATATATGAATTGGGATTTAGCCTCTGTCCCGCTATCTTATATATCTTATCCAATTCATATATATCTATAATTAGTTTCATATTCTACACCACAGTATATACTTGTACAAAACGGATAATAAGCATGAAACGTAGCCGAAACTAAACTTATTAAATTCCTTTCTAATTGGAATACCCAGAAACTAAACAAAGGTGATAAAAACGATAAGCCTAGCAGACCCAAGC
>JAOZHV010000014.1 GCA_026014725.1 Candidatus Bathyarchaeota archaeon
GGCACTTACGGATGCTTATTCACTCCAGAAGTACCAGGCACATACAAGATAATCGCCACGTTCGCGGGCTCCAAATCCTACGGTAGCTCCTTCGCACAAACCTACATGGCTGTCGGCGAAGCACCACCAGTAACACCACCACCAGAATATCCGCAACCAATTGACCCCACGATGACCATAGTGTACGCAGCAATAGCCATAATCATTGCAGTGGTAATTTCGATAGCCATAGTTGGACTGCTGATACTAAGGAAAAAGTAAGTGTGCATAAAAAACACACATCTTCCCCTTTTTTAGTCGCAGAGAAACAAGAGCACGAGCCGAAAAAGGGTTCAATAGGCTCATTTAGGTAGGACGCAGAAATAGCGTTCGTAGTAACTTCGTCAAAAAAGCATGCGTCCAAACTACACTGCAGAACAAGGAAGAATGTAGTCAAATAGTCTGTCTCTCTGAGAAGAAATAACCTGTAGCTTTAAAAAAATCTACCTTGGCTCGTTGTAAAGTTTTTATTATTCGGTTGTTGTAGTTTTCGTATGCGGGCCCGTAGTCTAGTACAACGGGCAAATCCAGCATCATAGGATGTCTTCCGTGCTAACGGATTATGACACTGGCCTGCGGAGCCGGAGGTCTTGGGTTCAAATCCCAACGGGCCCGCCAAAACATTCTTCCTATCTTGCCCAATTTAGAACAGTTCTCAGCGACCCGCTCCTTAACCCAAATCCTCAAATAACCCCTTCATACTTAAAAAAAAAGAGTGCGTTGTCAATGAGCCAGTCTGACATAATGATAGACAACCTCGTCAAGAGATTTGAGGACGTGACCGCCATAGGTGGGATAAACCTGTGCGTCTCCAAAGGCGAGCTCTTTGGCTTATTAGGGCCAAACGGTGCTGGAAAAACTACAATCATAAACATTCTCTGCGGCTTGATTAAACCGACCAGCGGCGCTGCTACAGTCGGCGGCTACGATACCCAAAGAAAGACTTCGGAAATCAAGGAAATAATTGGCGTTTGCCCACAGGAGACCGCGATATACCCATATCTGACGGGCGCAGAGAACGTAGAGCTTTTCGGGGGTCTTCATTTAATGAAAAAGGCGAAGCTTGAGGCGCGGCGTGCTCTGTTGTTTGACAAACTGGGGTTAACTCAGGAAGCTAAAAGAAAAGCTGAAAAATACAGTGGCGGAATGAAACGGCGGTTAAGCCTCATACTCGCATTGATTCATGATCCGCAAATCGCGTTTTTGGACGAGCCGACAGTGGCCATGGATCCTCAATCTCGTCATGCTGTTTGGGATTTCATAAAAGAGCTGAAAAAAGAAAACAAAACCCTCATTTTAACTACGCATTACATGGAGGAAGCCGAGGAACTCTGTGACCGCGTAGGCATAATTGACCACGGAACCCTAATCGCACTTGGTTCACCTGCAGAATTGATTGCAAAAAACAAAGTCAAAAACTTGGAAGAAGTCTTCATCAAACTCACCGGAAGAAAAATACGGGAGGAGCTTTAGTTGAAACTTCAACGAGTCCTTGCTTTAACCAAAAAAGAAATGAAAAAGACATTTCGTGAACCCGCGGTGCTGTTCATGATTTTCCTGTTTCCAATAGTTTTCGTTTTCGCTTTTGGGGCTTCTTTTGGTGGTGTAGGAGGAGGACAGCCTGCGTACCAAATTGGCGTAGTCAACATCGATGAAAGCGACCCATCACAGCTCTTCATAACTGCGTTATCGCGCACAGAGATACTGAATATTCAAATTTACGCTGACAACGAAACTGCGCAGACCGAATTATCGCAAGGCAAGATTCAAGCCGTAATGATAATACCTGCTGCCTTCAGCGAAAGCTTCTTTTCTTATCAGGCAGCTCCAAACGACCCTGCCGGTTGGGTTAACGCTACAATTTCTTTGTATGTAGACAAAGGCTCAGTTGTTGCAACTCAAGCGGTACCGCCGATTATTCAGCAAGTCTTATTGGAATTTACAGATGGCAACCAGCAGGCGGCTCCAAGCCCTATTAGTTTGCAAACGGTATCAATGGTCGAAGTGAAACAGGGTTCAGCGCTCGACTTCATGGCACCAGGAATGTTCACTTTCGCTTCAATATTCCTAATAATGATGGTTGCCCAATCCTTCACCCAAGACCGCGAAAACGGCATGATGAAAAGAATCCGAATTACGCCAACATCACCCACAGAATTCATGATTAGCCAAGTCCTATCCTACACAGTCATAGCTTTTATTCAGGCAATTCTCGTGTTCTCAATGGTTTATTTAATGGGCTTCCGACCAGATGTAGGCATCGCCGTCTACGCTTTTGCTTTCGTACTGGTTCTCGTGTTCTCGCTGTCCAACATCGGATTCGGCCTAATCACGGCCACCGTTGCAAAGTCTTCAGGCGCAGCAACTGGTCTCTCGTTTCTCTTCGTGCTGCCGCAACTATTCCTAGGAACCTTCGTAGGTGCATCCCTCTCATCGGCAGCGCAAGTAGCTGGCAAATTCGTACCCAGCTTCTACGTCACTGACGCTTTGACTTCGCTTTTCCTGAGAGGCGCCTCCATCACCAGCCCAACAATACTCTGGGACACCGCAATAGTGTCCCTATCCTGCATGGCAATCTTGGCTGTAGGCATAATCCTTTACGGGAAATACTACAGAGTCTAAATGAATACTACTAATAGTGTTGGTTGCTTTGCGAGGTAGACCCTCTACCTGGTTTTTGCAACGAGTTTCTAATAGGCTTCAAATATATTCGTGTTTTCAACATCGTTCTGACATAGACAACAACTAATAACTGCTCCTTCTTCTTTAGTAATGATTTAGTATTAAGCTTAAAATGTGCAGTTTAGTGCGGAAAAATGGGGATTAGACGAATAAGTTTTCTTACGTATCCAAGTTTTCCGTTTTTAAGAATTGGAAACTTCACGCTTGTCTTTCCATAGTTCAGGGCAAACTGTTCTGTATCTTGCATCACAGTAAACATGGCAAGTTTTGTGGACATAAAGGTTAATAGTTGTTTTGCGTTTCTAACCGTCTCGGTTGACAGGTGTGGTTGAATGAGGGTTCTTGTGCACTGGAGCGGAGGTAAAGACTGTTGCACTGCGCTTCACAAAATAGCTGAGCAGGGGCACGAGGTTGCCTATTTGGTGACGTACGTGTACATGGAACCCTATGCATTCCACAGCTTGATAGTAGCCGAACTGCAAGCTAAATCCATGGGGATACCGCACCTCAAGGTTAAAGTTGAAGGCAACCGATTCAACGCCATAATCGACGCTCTCACTCGCTTAAAAAAGCAGGAAGGGATCGAAGCCATCGTGACAGGCGACATCGACAATGTCCACCATAAACGCACATGGGACTACGCCTGCAAAAAACTGGGCACAAAACTGATAATGCCTCTGTGGAATAGACCTTTCTTTTCGCTGCTGCCAGGCGACCGCTACCGCAAACGGGTTTTGGACATAGAACTTTCAGTGGGCATGAAACCCATCCTAAGTTGCATAGATTTGAATTACCTCGGCAAGGAGTGGTTAGGTCGCGTGTTTGACAGA
>JAOZHV010000015.1 GCA_026014725.1 Candidatus Bathyarchaeota archaeon
TCAATCATCGTTGAAGCGGGAAATTCCAGCGGGTCGCTTCATCAAGGATGGGAAGCTCTCAGGCTTGGACGCCCACTTTTCATCTGGAGCCCACTAATGCATGACCCCGCGTTGGATTGGCCACGGCAGATGGCGATGTATGGCGCAGTGGAATTAAACCGCCCAGAAGACGTGCTGGCTGAGTTGCCGCCTCGACATAGAATCCTCGAAGTGATTCAATGAAAAATGAAGCTCTCTCAACTTGAGTTTGGCGCACTCCTGTCTTACTCGCCGCATGGCACAAACCAAAAAGCTGAACACTCCAAAAATGTCATGATAGCCCTGAAAAGAGACCAATATGTAGGCAAGCCGCCAATCTTGATGTCAGAGTGGATAGCAAAAACGCTACAGCAAAAAATGGCTGAGCTGCCCTTTGCAAGTTTTTTTAAGCCAAACACCGTCTTGGTTCCTGCCCCAAAAAGCTCACTGATGAAACCCGACACTCTTTGGGTTCCACAGCGAATCGCCACAGCTCTAGTTTCGGCAGGTATAGGAAAGCAAGTTGAACTCTGCCTTGTTAGAACCAAAGCCGTCCCAAAAGCCGCATCAAGTTCACCAAACCAGAGACCAACTGCACAGCAACATTACGAATCAATAAGCGTTCAAAGCAGCCTCATTAAGCCAGAAAACATAGTTTTGATTGACGACATTGTTACCCGTGGAGCAACTCTTGTGGGATGCGCAAATAGGTTGATAGAGGCTTTTTCCGCAAAGCCGCATACGGGCTTTTGTGGCGATGCGAACGGTCAGCAATCCAGATGAATTTGAGAATGTTTACAGTCCCTGTGTGGGCAATATTGACCTTTGGGAAACAGGCGAAACATACCGACGACCATAAAACATTGTTCTAAATCTAACCACCCTTTAAAACCCTAAAACTAAATGCAGTAAGCTTATTAGCTGACAAGAAAGTAATCTTTTATCCAGAAAAAGTGAATCCAAAATGTTGCCCAAACCAATTCCTGCGTTTGATTCAGAACAATGGGAAGCTGTCGAGAAGGAAATCGAGCGAAAGCCAACTGTCGCCGACGAGGCACGGTACAGGCGGGCAACGGAAACTTTTAAGAATTGTCCGCTTTAATTAACTAATTCATGCCTGCCAAGCCAGCGTTTAGTCTACAAGATTTCTCTTTTCCCAAAATTTTAGACAAAAACGACGACACTGGCAAGTTTAGCCGACGATGGGAGGCGAACTAGCAGTGTCTAAGGTTATGTTGGAGTCTGAAGTTGAGGCTATGTGCCTTGACATGCTCAAAGCGCTCGGTTACGGCGTGGTTTATGGTCCTGACATTTCTGAGGGCGGCTCATCTGAGGAGCGCAAAGCGGGAGAAGTTGTTCTTGTTGGTAGGTTGCGGCAGGCGCTTAGGCGAATTAACCGCAGTGTTCCCGACGCTGCCCTTGACGAAGCCCTCAAAAAAGTTCTACGCTCCGAAAGCCAAGGCTTAGTCGAGAACAATCAGGCTTTTCACCGCTTAGTCATAAACGGCGTCAACGTCCAATACAAGCGCCCCGATGGCGGCGTGAAGGATGACGTGGTTTGGCTCTTTGACTTCCAAAACATCGCCAACAACGAGTTTTTGGCTGTTAACCAGTTCACCATCAAAGAGGAACGGCATGAGCGCCGCCCAGACATTGTCATATTCGTTAACGGGTTACCCCTTGTGCTTGTTGAACTCAAAAATGCTGCAGACGAGAACGCCACCTTGTCAGGCGCCTACAAGCAACTGGGCACTTACATGCAGGAAATCCCCTCCATCTTCCGCTACAACGAAATCCTCGTCATAAGCGACGGCACCTACGCCAAAGCAGGCACCTTAACCTCCAAAGAGGAACGGTTCAGCCCATGGAAAACCATAGGCGGCAAAAAACAGCCCACAACAACACCCCAAATCGAAGTCCTCATCAAAGGGATGCTGAAGCCTGATGTGCTGCTGGATTTGGTACGGAATTTTGTTGTTTACGAGGCAGAGAAGGACAAGAAAGATGGCAGCGTCAAAATCTCAAAGAAAATCGCTGCTTACCAGCAGTATAACGCGGTGCAGAAAGCTATCGCCTCAACTGTCGCCGCAACCAAAAAAGACCATAAAGCAGGCATAGTTTGGCACACGCAGGGCAGCGGCAAAAGCTTAACCATGGTGTTCTACACTGGCAAAATGGTTTTAGAGCCGCAGCTAGAAAACCCAACCGTAATCGTGCTAACAGACAGGAATGATTTGGACGACCAGCTTCTGGGCACGTTTAGCCGATGCCATGAACTTCTGCGCCAAGAACCCAAACAGGCCACCAAGCGGGAGCAACTAAAGGAGCTCTTGCAGGTCAGTTCAGGGGGCATCATATTTACAACCATCCAAAAATTCTTCCCCGAAGACAAAACCCGACAATACCCTCTACTTTCGGAGCGCAAAAACATCATAATCATCGCCGACGAAGCCCACAGAAGCCAATACGGCTTCGGGCTTAAAGTCCCCAAAAACGTCGACAAAGCAGCGCTCAAGTATGGCTACGCCAAGTACCTCCGAGACGCCCTGCCAAACGCCACCTTCATCGCCTTCACAGGAACCCCCATCGAAAAAGTAGACCGCAGCACACCCGCAGTTTTCGGCAAAGTCATAGACACCTACGACATAAACCAAGCCGTAGAAGACGGCTCAACCGTCAAAATCTACTACGAAAGTCGGCTAGCCAAGCTTGAACTAAAACCTGAGGAGCGCCCCCATCTTGACGAAGAGTTCGAGGAAGTCACCGAGGGCGAAGAAGTAGAAGGCAAAGAGTACCTGAAAAGCAAGTGGTCACGGCTAGAAAAGGTCGTTGGGGCACCTGAACGCATCAAACGAGTAGCCAAAGACATCGTGGACCACTGGGAAAAACGCCTCGCAGTCTTGGACGGCAAAGCTATGATTGTGTGCATGAGCCGCCGCATCTGCATCGACCTCCACAACGAAATCATAGCGCTCAGGCCTGAATGGTACAGCAAAGACGACGACAAAGGCACCCTAAAAGTCATCATGACAGGCTCCGCAGCAGACGGCGCAGACTGGCAGGAGCACATCCGAAACAAACAACGCCGACGCGACATAGGCGAACGCATGAAAGACCCTTCCGACCCCCTCAGAATCGTGATTGTGCGGGACATGTGGCTAACAGGCTTTGATGCTCCAAGCTTGCACACGATGTATCTTGATAAACCGATGAAGGGGCACACGCTTATGCAGGCCATCGCCCGAGTCAACCGCGTCTTCAAAGAAAAACAGGGCGGGTTAATAGTGGACTACATCGGCATAGCCACAGAACTAAAACAGGCGCTAGCCGATTACACGGAAAGCGACAAAAAACTAACAGGCATCCCGCAGGAGCAGGCGGTGGCTATGATGCTGGAACGCTACGAAACCACCAAAGCCTTCTTCCACGGATTCGATTACCGCAGATTCTTCGATGCCCAACCCAAAGAACGCATAACCATCATCATGGAAGCCATGGAACA
>JAOZHV010000016.1 GCA_026014725.1 Candidatus Bathyarchaeota archaeon
AACCGATTAAACAGGTGACACGGTGCGGTCAATGCCGACACTGGAACAGTTGGAAAGCAGAATGCCGCGTAGGATACTACACAACCGCTAGCACGAAGCCATGCACTCAGGCGCTACCGAGAACGGAGACCAGTAAGCCATGACTGAGCGAACTATAACAAGCGATGTTCCCAGCGGCATGCCACAGGAACCGCTCTCAGCGGAAGCGGTTGAGTGGCGCAAAAACCTCAAAAAACTTGCAGCACAACAGCAGAAAAGCTACCCGTGCTTCGCGCAGTTCTGCGATGAACCCGAACACAAAGTTGGCTTCAAACCCGCACGCGTCGCCAAATGGCTATCGGAAAACGAGAACTTCAAAACTGACCGCAAGACCGACATGCTATACTACGGCGATGCAGCAAAAGGCGTTTGGACAGCAAACGGAGAAGTGAAACTTCAAGAAATCTTAGCAGTAATTCTCGGCGAAGAGAACCGTGTAAGCTACTACACAAACATACTGCACGCTTTGAAAGCGTTAACTTACTGCGACATTGAGTTTAGCCGAAAAATTGCGGTGGAAAACGGCTTGTTAAACGTTGAAACAGGTGAATTAACGCCTTTCACACTTGAGGAAATGGCTTTCTACGCGCTGCCCGTAGCGTATAACGCTGAAGCACAATGCCCTAACTGGCTTGAGTTTCTAAAACAAGTTGTGGCACAAGAGGATATCCCAACACTGCAAGAGTGGAGCGGTTACCTGTTGTTGCCCGACTACCGCTTCCACAACCTCACGTGGATTTACGGCGGCGGCAGAAACGGTAAGGGTGTTTGGCAGCGCACAATGGAAGGAATACTCGGAGCGGAAAACGTCTCCAGCGTTGCATTGGAAGAGTTTGACGGAAGCCACAGGTTCGCGATGCGGCAACTCTACGGCAAACTGTTCAACCCATGCAGTGAACCCACAACAAACCGAGTGCTGCAAACAGCGCTGCTCAAAAAGGCAACTGGGCAGGACACAATAAGCGCTGAGTGTAAGGGAAAAGACAAGAGGATAGATTTCAGAAATGTGGCTAAAATCACGGTTATCGCAAACAAGTTCCCAAAAGTTAGAGACACAACAACCGCATTTAAAGAGCGCCGACTCTTCATAAAGTTCCCAAACGAGTTCACTGGAAAAAACGTTATCGCTAACTTGGAACAGATTTGGCTTGGTAACGCGGAAGAGCGCAGCGGCATACTAAATTGGATGCTGCAAGGCTTACAGCGTTTGCTATCGCAAGGCTACTTCACGGAAAGCAAAAGCCAAGAAGAAACAGAGATAGCCTTTGAACGCGCCAGCGACACAATAAGCGCGTTCTTAAATCAAATCGCAATTTTCGACAAAAACCTCGTAACTACACGAGCAGAAGCATATAACGCTTACAAAGAATATTGCGATGTTTTCGGGCTTGAAACAGAAAACGAAAAGGTATTTACACAGCGCCTAAAAGAAACGCCAAGAATCAGCGTAACAACAGTTAGCAAACCGAACCGTCTCAGAGCATGGAAAGGGTTGGGTTTGAGGAAGTTGAATGATGATGGTTCGGTGTCACCTGTATCAGATGTATCACTTCAACATGGGGTTATACCTCAGGCAAATTCCGATGAGTTGTCAAAAAATAGGGAGAGTATATCACATGCTACAAGTGATACAGGTGATACAAGTCAACCTTTGGTTGCGGCTAAGGACTGCGTTCACTTCCATAAAGCCAGTTGCATGCATCCTAACCCGAACTGTTTAACGCCTTTGTTCAATTGTCCTAGCGTGTGCCGAGACTTTAAACCGTATTCTGGAAGCGTAACCGCGCCTTCAGATTATCCGCGTTATCCTGAGCCTGAGCATGGAGAGGGTTAGCTTGACTTGTAAGCGGCTAAAGCATTGTTTGAATTACCAGCGCGGCAACTCTAAATGTGACGGTGATGGCGCTGGGTGCAAACGTTTCGCTCAGAAATGCTTGTTTTTGGTTTACACGGAGCGTTCTTAAGCGCATGGTTGAATCTGTCTCTGTGGTTAAGTGTCCTGAATGCGGTAGTGTTAAGCTGTTCCGAGACGGCATGCGCTACTTAGCCAACGGAGACACGGTTCAGCGCTGGTTGTGTCGAGAGTGCG
>JAOZHV010000017.1 GCA_026014725.1 Candidatus Bathyarchaeota archaeon
GCTTTAGGCCCAATAAACATCCACACCACTCGGAGAGCTGGTATTACCGCGGCGGCTGACACCAGACTTGCCCTCTCCTTATTCCCCCAGCTTTCTAGACTGGGTAAAAGCCTTCCTCAGCGGATGGCACTCGGGATAGCCCTGTCAAGCTTGCGCTTATTGCAAAGTTTTCGCGACTGCTGCGCCCCGTAGGGCCTGGGCCCTTGTCTCAGTGCCCATCTCCGGGCTTCCGCTCCCACGGCCCGCACCGGTAAAAGGCTTGGTGAGCCATTACCTCGCCAACAACCTGATCGGTCGCGGCCCCATCCTTGGGCGAAACCTACAAGCATAGTGTAGGAGTCCTTTCTGGCGAAGACTCATTCCAGAGTTCTTCACCTATTGGGAATTAGCCCCAGTTTCCCGGGGTTGTTCCTATCCCAAGGGCAGGTTAGCCACGTGCTACTGAGCTGTGCGCCGCGCCTCCTTTTGGCTAGAAGGCGCTCGACTAGCATGTCTTAGTCCTATCCCGATAGCAGTGGGGTCCGGCAGGATCAACCGGAGTTATGCACTCCAGATTGTTCTGTCGGATTAACTGTTTTTTGTGTGGTACGAATTTCTTGATTCGCATTCTTGTGCCTAATTGGATTTGGAGGGAGAAACATTCCACATTATACGTCAAAGCCCAATTCAGACCTAACATGAGCAATTCTATCAGGTCCACATTCGTGTCCCCGCAACTGGAGGCCAACTCCATCATCCCTGTTAGGCGAATTCGCCGTTTCGGTACGGGTTGAGCCGCCGCCATGGAAATAATTGCGGGGCTAGCAATATAGCTGAATTCTATCAGAAGCGAATTCAACTGATATAAACATTCCGTTTCCATTCACATAAACGTTGTTGTAAGAGCTTGAATGCATAGCCAGATGCCTCAGTGCTCAAGCATATCCAAAAGAGACAGTGCTATCCAAAGGAGTTTGCGACCTCTTGCCAAATTTTGGCATCTTTGAGAAATTAAAAGTCTGGTTCATTTAGGGTTTGCATTCGTAAATTTCAGGGTTATTGCTCAGTTCCACAAGTGACTGAGTAATCGTCACTACATCGCCGACTGCATTAACTAACGAAACTGGCAGACATACAGTAGAACTGGTGAATCGTTTCTTAAAGCCAAGCTCTTCCGCGGCTTTACCATCAAGTTTTACCTGCAAATGCGTGATTCGCCACTGCGCAAGGTCAGCTGTTAAGCCTTTTACTTCGCCAATGTTGTAGCCTTTTGCGCCGATAACCTTCTTTCCAAAAAGCTCATCAACACTTGTCAAAAAATCACCATAAAAAAATACTCACTCGTGAATAAATTTGTTGTGCAGAGACCCAGCAGTATACTGGGTGAGAGACATGGTTGCAATTGCAGAAGCGTTGCTTGAAACTTGTTTGACAGCGCGAGCACAGTGGACAATCTAAACCAAGCTCATTTTAAAAAATCACACACAAACAAAAACCAAAGTAGCCCGGGAGAGATTCGAACTCTCGTCGAGGGCTCCAGAGGCCCCTATGCTTGACCGCTACACCACCGGGCTTTAGCCTATCACAAAAAGTCCATCGTAAATATTAACTTTAACTTTACGGCGACCTTCCAGTTTTGCCTAAGAAAACAAGATTAGAATTGACAATCAGGTTAAAGCTGAAAAATAAAAAATGAAGGGGTTGTTGATTTTTAGGCTGTGTTTATGGCTTTTTTCTGAGTAGTAGAATTCCGACTATGGCGATTGCAACTATTATTGCTATGGTTGAGCCGACAAAGTACAGTTCGGTTGGTGGTAGGCTAATGATTGGACCTGAGGTTTCGGTTGGTTCTGGTGCAGGGTCAACGTTGAATGCGGTTGTGGCATGTGATGGCCAGTATGATTCACTGCCTTCGAATGAGGCGTAAACCGTGAATTTGCCTGGGATATCTGGCTTCCAGTTGAAGCTAAAGAATCCGTCAGCGTCAGCGACAGTTGTACCTATGTCTCGCATGTTGTTGTTTGAGTCAAGCACGCTTAGTTTCACTGTTACGCCGGTAACGTTTGTTGGGCGTGGCTTCTGCATGTAGACGTATTCCATCCATGCGCTTTGGCTTTCGTCAGATACTGCTGGTACGCCGTTGGGGAAGCGCATAGGATTCACAGACTGTTTTGTGCCTGGTGAAACATCGGTTACGGTGCCTTTTATCATGACGCTATTGCCGAATGGAACTACATCGTTTGCGATTGAAACTGTCGTGCTGCTTGGGCCTTTGCCGACAGCGTAGATTTGGTGGTCGTAGTTGTTCCAGTATGTGAGTACTCCGTCGCCAAGAGCGAATGTGCCTGGGTGAGCCCAGCCGAGCATCTCCCAAATGACGTCGCCTGTTGTATAGTTGTATACACGTACCTTAGCGCCTTTGAGGAGCGGTGTGTCTGCTGAGTGCTCGTGGGTTCCGATGAAGACTTTCCCGTCAGCGGTTAAGCCGTGGAAGACTGTGTAGTACTGGAAGATTTCGCCGCCTGTGAGCGCTGCTTGTTTCCAGAGCAGTTCTCCAGTTTTCAGGTCGTAGCAGAAAACATGTCCAGTGTAGCCTGCGGTGATCAGTTTGCCGTCATAGATAGATGTGCCATAGACGTTCATGAGGCTGACCCAGCTGTAGTAACCGAATGGGTTAACGTCTGCTTGGGGTTCGCTTCGCCAGAGTTTGTTCCCAGTGTATACGTCGTATCCTTCGAATGTTAGTGTTGGGAATTCTTGCAGTATGAATACGCCTTCACCAGCTCGGATGTAGAGTTTTTGGATAGTTTCCTTGTTACTATTGACATAAGTCATGTCATAGTTCTTCATCCAGAGTATGCTGCCTACGGCGCCTCTTGATGCATTTAGGTTAATTGCGAAGAGTGTTCCTACGTCTTGGTTGTGGTAGTACAATGCACTTGTGCCTGCTGTCGGTAAGGTTCCGTTGCTGGCTAGTAAATAGTCACCGTATTTTACTTGTCTTATAGTGGGGCTCCAGTTTGATGGATACGTCGTAGATATTGTTACGTTGAAGTCCCAGGTTGGCAAGAAGGGTTGGTTGGGCGCTGTAGATGGTACTTGGATTAGGCTTGCAAGGCTTGCATTAAATGTTCCACTGACTTGGTAGGCGAATACTCGAGATGAGTTCCATTCGTATAGTCTCCAGATAGGACTTGTTGTGGTGCCGTCATTTCGCAGTATGTAGCGTAGTTGCTCACCTTTTGGACCTGCAACTATAGTTCCTGCAGGTACATCTGTGATGTTTAGTGTATGTCTTGTGGTTCCATAGCGTGGGTGAATGGCAGCACCAAAGTTGTTGGACCATATGTATCCTGGGTTGATGACTCCGTGTTGGTTCATGTCGTCGTACTCAACGTACATGCCAAAGGAAGGTGTCGCACTCATTGTCTTGTTGCGCCAGATTTCTTGCCCAGTCTTTAAATCAACACATACCCAGTCGCCTCCAGTACCAGCCCACAATATTGGTTCTTGGTAGAGGACTCTTCCGTGCATGATGATTTGAGTGTCTGAGAATCTGGTTTGGTATTGGTGTCCTGCGTTGAAGACTTGGCCTTCTCTTTCGCCTAAGAATGCGTTTCCGCCTACTACTCCACCATCTTCGGTTGGTTTAGTCCATAGAATGTGTCCGCTGTTTGGTGCAGTTCCTTGCGTCTGAATTCTGTTGTTGGGGCTTCCGTAGTCACGATCTGTTGCAGTGTTGAGCCAGTTTGAGGAAACGGCGCCCCAAGTGTTCATTTGTCCTTCTATTGGTCTAGTCCAGTATTCTGTTGGAAGAGGATAGTATGTTATAGCTGTCGGATAAACAGGGTCTTCCTGTACAGTCACAGTATATGTTCTATTGCTAGACAAAAATGTGACTCCGTAGTAATCTCGACCTGCGGTACCGGTGGTGCTACTTGTGTTACTGCCGATGGACTCTGGAAAGAGCCAGTCAAGCTGCTCAAATATCACAGTTACAGTGTAATTGCCGGTGGCGTCTGGCGAATATTTAGAGTAGGTTGTCCCTGTAGAGTCAGACACTAAAGAACCCGATGGAGGAATTCTTTCTTTTGCGCCATCTGGTTTAGTGATTTCTACGTGGTATCTGTATCGGATGCTGTTGGTGTCCTGAGCTTGGTATGGAACTTGCGGGTTGAATATGACCATCGAGAATTCCTGACCAACACCTACTGGGTTTGGCGAAATTGTACTATACACCCAAGTTGGAATTTTATCGTGATATCGGTTCCACAGAGTGAGCCGTATTGTAGAAGCGTTTGCATTAAGGTCCCAACGCATTCCTGCTTTTATTGCGTCGGCTGTTGCCTGATTGTAGTTTATTCCGTTTATTACTTCTCCTTTAGCGGTTGGTTGGAATGCTAACATTGTCGCCATAGATGTTAATAGTATTACAGCGATAATTGTAGCCATAGTTTTCGTTTTTAATATTTGCATTTCTTTTTCTCCCTAATTTTTAGGCAGTTGGATAGTTTCATAGAACTTGCCCGACTGCCCAAACCTACACCATGCCTGTAAACCATATTTAAATTCGATGAACTTCTAGTGTATTCATAGCGATTGAGAGAACCTAGCAACAGTTTAAAAACTACTTAGACGAACGCTTAATTTTGGAAAACACAATATTGCTCTTTAAACCATAATTTTTTTGTCTCACACAGAAAGTCCCATGCTCCGAAGGAACTCACTGGATTTACGCATTTGTTCAAAGCATTTGAGGCCTTTCTCAGTTATTAACAGACCCTCATCAGTTCGACGAACCATATTTAACTCGATAAAATGCTCTAAGATCTTCTGAAATCTATCATATGGGATGTTGGCGCGGCGAGCAACCCTTGTAGGGCTTGCCTTTCCATTTTTTCCACTCTCAAGGCAAATGTATTCAAGAATGGCTGAGTAAATGTCTATCTTACTGCGCTTGGTAGCCGTCAAGTTCTTGGTGACACCTCTTGCTGACCATATAGTATATTCGGATCAAAAGAGCCAAACCTATAAGCGGGGCAATCTGGGAACCAATCAGAGCAGCTTGGCCGCCAGCATCTAGATTCCAGATTATAAACAAAAATTGCCCCAACCAAATAAACGCAAATGCCACTGGAGCACTAATCAAGCCAGAAACACTGCCGGTTGCTAATTCTAGCCTTCTCACTATAAAGAAAATTATGTAGGATAACAAGGCAAGGTTAACTATAGCAAATACGTCATTGTAGGAGTAAACAGATACCAAGCCTGGTGGATTAATAACATAAAGTAGCACGAAAATACAAATTACTGAAACAACAGACCATATGGTGATAGCCAAGTGACTATGCTTAGTGGTCTTCTGCGCTCTACCCGAGAGAAAATAGGAGGAAGCGATTAAAGTGAAACCCCAAGTCTGAGTAATTACACGTGACCACATGATAGAACTTGAAAAAGAGTCAACTGATGGATACATTAAATGTATGCCGAGGAAAATGTAAGAGAGGGTTAAAAATAGGAAACCAAACGGTAATCCAAGCAAAATAATTGAGCGCTGTGTTTTATAGACATTGAAAAACAGAACGACAAGCAAAAGCGCTAGAGCAATAGAAAAGATACCGATTAGCTGTATTACTGTCGAAAGCATCCACTCACCCTTTTACCCATAGAGTTATTCTGTTAATAATTTAAACTTAATCTAAAATAAACTATCAACACCCTATTTCTTCAGTCAAACAGCATAACGGATCAATCAACTACAAAAGCTTGTTTATGGCACCAAAATTGCTCTTCCTACAATCCTGCCCTGCTTCAACTTTACAAGCACTTCTTCGGCTTGGCTGAGTTTGTAGGCTTTCCAGTCAACCTTCACTTTGCCCTTTGATGCCAAACGGAGGGTTTCATCCATGTCCTGCCTTGTGCCAATAACGCTACCTATGATGGCGTGCTCTTCAGGGAAAAAAATCCGTGCGTAGCCAAGAACACTAAGGAGCACTGTGCCTCCGCGTTTTACAAGTCTTAGTGCTTGGTCAACAGCTTTTTGGGAGGGGGCATGAACCATAACCACGTCGGGCTTGCCAGTTTTCGCTGCAAAATCTTCTACTTCCATGACGGTTAGTGCGTGGTCTGCACCGATGTCTTTGGCGAGTTTAAGCTTATCCTCTGAAGTATCCACCGCGATGGTTTCGGCTCCTGCTAACTTCGCAAACTGCAACGACATGTGCCCCACACCGCCGATTCCAATTACGGCTACCTTCTGCCCGAACTGAACTTTCGCGCGTTTAACTGCATGATAGGCAGTGATGCCTGGGCAAAACAGGGGCGCGCTCTCTTCGAAGACCAAGTTTTCTGGCAGGCGATACACGAAGCTACTGGGGGCTGTTAGGTATTCTGCGTATCCGCCATCTACGGTTTCGCCCGTGGTTTGGCGGTTTATGCATATGTTTTCTCTTCCTGTGCGGCAGAACTCGCATGTGCCATCGGTTTGCCAGAGCACTTGCACGCCGACTCTGTCGCCTCTTTTGAACTCGCTGGTTCGGTTGCCTGTTTCTTGTATGATGCCTGTGATTTCGTGTCCTGGGATGATGGGGAGTTTTGTTGGTATGCCGAAGATGGGTTTGAATTCGCCTTCTATCATGCTTAGGTTGCTGTAGCAGACGCCGCAGGCTTTGATTTTGATGAGCACTTGGTCTGGTGCTGGTTTGGGGTCTGGGACAGTTGTGTAGGTTAAAGGGTGGTTTTCTATTTTGTCTAGGCGCGTGAGGAGTTGGGCGTTCATTTTTTGGGTTCTCCGTGAAAAAAATTAGTTGTTGTTTGGTTGCTGATTTACAATGCTTTACGTGTGTGATTTATTGGTATGTGATTGTGAATTTGCAGCAACAATTAAGGTGTTGCTAATAGTTTATCTTGATAACCCAAGCGTCTTCCTCGTTAAATACAAGTTCATAATGAGCACTCTCTAAGAATAGAGTCACATTATAGTTGTCTCTCCATTTTTGAACCTGATGGCTGGCATAGTTGCTGAGGTAAATGTATGAAGCATTGTATTTCTTTAAAATGGCTAATGCCTCTGCGGAACGCGGGTCTTTTGCGACGATGCGGCTCTCGTCTTGCCGCGTAAACATCATATCTGACCAGCCTACTTCTGATATGCTCAACAGGGGCATAACTATGCGTCTGCCGCTGAGCACGGGTATCCAAGTGCTGGAAGTTCCAACCCAATGGTCGTTATAGATTACAGCGTCTTTTGGCGTGTGGTTTGATATCCACATTAACGCGTTGTAGTCAGCTGAAGATATCCTATTGATGTGGATATCATTGCGAGGAAGAATTGTATCTACTCCTATAAATAGCACAGACAAGAGAAGAGCTATCATTATTATTGAATGAAGATTAATCCATCTTTTATAAGCTAAAACCTGAAGCTTATTTTTCACCCAGTCATACGCTTTAACAAAACAGAATGCTACTATAACCAAAATAGGCAACGATAATAGTGGATTGAGAAAGCTTGATTGAAGGTAGTACCAGCCTGGAAAGGGAACCCTGAAGATTTCGTTTAGCATTAATAGAAATATACTGAGAAACCACGCTAAAAGAAAACTGCGGCTTTTTCTTCTAACAAAAACAGCAGTAAAGGTCAATATTCCAAAGAGGAGCAGCCAGTAGCCATAGTACATGAAGGAGTTGTAGCCAAACTCGGACCTCATCGAAGAGGTTGTGAACCATGCTAGTAGTGCCTGATACTCCATTGGAGGAATCGGGACCATTACTCTTTTGAAGATATTGATAACCCATGGCAACGCTAAACCGATTCCGACAACAATGACTGTTATGCCTGCTAGAATGCTTTGTTTTTTCTTTTGCGAAAAAAATAATCCGAAAGAAGAAAAAAGGACAATAAAAAGTGCAGTTGTAATGAATGAGACGGTGTATGCCAGAAACACGCTTGCTAATGTAGCACCTGCCAGTAAGAGCAGTTTTAGTTTTCCACTAATCGAATAGAGGTACAGCAACAGCATCGTGCTCAGAGTTAATGCTAACCCAACGAGGGCTGGAAACCGACCGTAAGTTACCATTGAATAGAAGCCAGAGGATAGTAAAGTTGTAAAAGCCGTTGCGCAGAGAGCGATTCTGTCATCATTTAGCACTCTTCTTGCGATTATGAAAACTTGAGCATGTATAATTACAAAGGACAGCGAAAAAAAGGATACAAGAATTGGCATTGACATTGAAGGATCAAGGAGATACAGGAATGCTATGACAGAGGGGTATGCTGGTGGATAGGTAAATTGGGCTTGCTCAGGAAAGTATGGTGCCCAAGATTGAGGTATTGTACCCTGCTCGGCAATCAAAGTAGCGGCGAGGGTGGATGTTGCTGGGTCATCCCCTATTGGTATTAGGATGCCGTTTTCTGGCCACGGAAACGATATTAGAACTACAGAAGCAATCATTAGAGCTATGAGGAGAAGGTAGGAAAGAGGCATAGTGAAGGGTTTTAGGTTTGTTTTTAGTGTGCCTCTTCTCCAAGAGTACGCCAGCAGGGGAACCGACAGCAAAAGAACTGATAAGATGATTGTGTATTGATTTATTGGGACATGCAGAAAGGACAGATAAAGTGCGGTTAGTGTTGTGTAAGCTATTCCAATGATGGGCGATAGGATTAGTTTTTCTGTTAAGCGAAGGTCTTTCCAAGCTAAGGCTTGCAGGATTGAATATCCTGGAAGGAACAGAACAAACAAGACCCGTGCTATGAGCGAGAGGGCTGATATGCCGCCAATTATGAAGGCGATTAGGGCAAGCAAGAAGCCAATAATTATGAAAGTGAATTTTGGAAGAGTTATTTCCTTAAAGAACAAATGAAAGCGCCTCTGTAGAGGAAAATGAGTTTAGTCGATTTTCCATATGCGCACCCGAACATAGTTCCAGTAGACATCGTTTGCTCCTCGGTAAAGTGTTACCGTGTTAGTTGTTGAATCAATGCGGACCAAGCCGAACTCCCCATACACCTCAGTCTTAACCAGATAAACGTCTCTACCTACACCAAAAGAGTCGGTGGAGCCTGCTATAACGTAGCCTCCGTCAGATGCTGCGACAACAGACCATGCGACATCAAAGTCTGTTCCACCGTAAGTTTTAGTCCACTGAATGTTCCCCCATGCATCTGTTTTCGCCAGCCAAAAATCGTAAGGTCCAGCAAAGGAACCAATAACACCCCCTAACACATATCCCCCGTCTGATACGACAACCAAAGAGTAAATATCGATATCTGAATACCACTTGTTCCATTCCATGTTTCCAAGCGCGTCAGTCTTCACTAATAGGTCGCCACAGGCAAGTAAGTATCCGCCATCCAATGTCTTGGCAAGAGACCAGCCAGTAACTCCGTTGTAGGTTTTGCTCCATTCTATATTTCCGTTTGTGTCGGTTTTAATCAAATAGACTCCAGGTCCAGAAGACCCTGTGTGACCTGCGATTGCATATCCGCCATTAGACGTTTGAACAATAGAGCACCCATAATTGAAGTTTGTTTCACCATAGGTTTTATTCCATTGCAGGTTTCCGCTTGCATCAGACTTCACCAAATACACATAAGAGCCTTCACCAAAAGACTGCGTTTCACCTGCTATTGCGTAACCACCGTCAGTTGTCTGAACAACAGAACTCCCTGTATCGTACCTTGCTCCACCGTAGGTTTTGCCCCATTGCATATTCCCGCTGGCATCAGTCTTAACCAAATACACATCGCCGTCTCCAGCACCAGAAGAGTATGTGCAACCCACTAAAGCGTACCCGCCATCGGATGTGCGAACGACGGAAGATGCGTAATCTTCGTTTGTTCCGCCATAGGCTTTGTTCCACTGCATGATTCCGTTTGCATCGGTTTTAACTAAATAAAAGTCGGTGCTACCGCCAAAAGACCCTGTGGAGCCTGCGATAGCGTATCCGCCATCAGCTGCCTCGACGACACATCGGCCTTCTTCGTAGCTGGTTCCGCCATAGGTTCTGTTCCATGAGTGTATGTATCCTGTTAAACCAAGGTATCTTTGATGTTCGCCGCCGCTTGCGGACGCCTTACCTGTTATGTCAATCAACAGGTTATCGTAGCCTAGATTATGCGTAAACGTGATTGCTTGACCTGTTTTATCGCTGATGTCAACCCAGCCACTGTCATAATCTGGCAAGTAAGGTCCTTGCGCACCTGTTGCTCCGGCTGGTCCTTGGGGCCCCTGAGCGCCTGTAGCGCCCGTTGCACCCGTTGCGCCTGTTTGTCCTGGAGACCCCTGTGGCCCTGTTGCGCCAGTGTCGCCTTTAGGTCCTTGCTCGCCTCGTAGTGGCTGCCCTTGCAAGCTCAAGTTCACTAATAAAATGGAAATTCCTGCTGCCACTACACATGCAACTAAAGTAGCCAACAAAATTATTACAAAGAAAGTTGTTTTTTCAATCATTATTTTAGGCATTTCTATCACTCTCTTTAGGCAAGCAACCTATATTTTTTGAATAATTATTTGTTTGTTTGCTTATAGCTAAACGTGGGCTGTTCTGATCACTTCCTTTAAAGTAGACAAGTAAGCCAACGCTTACTACGGCAACTACAGCAATTGGGAGTGCCAATAGTATTGGCTGAAAACCTGAATTTGGTGCAACCTGCTCAGCCTCAGCTATAGTGAAGTAAGTGATGTTTGAAATGCCCATATTGCCAAAAATATCACTAGCAAACACGGTTATGTTATGTGAACCTATACTCAGGTCTGATAGAGTCATGTTTCCATTTATGGCAATTCTTGTTTGATTATCTAAGCTGTATCCTATCCATGAAGCAGTTGCATTGATTGTAAAATCAAGCGGTAGTGTGAATTGGGTTATGTTGTCTGGAGTGTAGGTTGTGTTTTGAGGGGGTGAAATAATAGTGGGGATTGGGATAGGCGGATTGGGGTAGGGGTCTTTGCTCATTACTATGGGGTATTTCTGGAATGATACTGTTTTAGAATTGGGTTCTAGTTGAAAATGCATGGTTTGGGTGATATAGGTGTCGTTTGATCTTCCTGTTGAAATAGTTTTGCCATTTGTTGTGTAATATGCCATATAAGATGCCTGTGCAACCACTACTATATGTACCACATGTTCAGTGTTAGTTAGGTTGCTAAAAACGGCTGTATAGTCTGTTACTGTATCGCTTCTTGGGAACCTTTGTGGAAGGATGCGGGTGCCATCCAAATACACAGAAAGAATGTATTGCCCTACTAATGCGAATCCCTTATAGTATGAATTCCAAGACTCAGGTTTGATAATAAGAAAATCTAATTTGAAGGTGTTATCAGCATAATAATCAGAGTAATTCTTTGGGCTTCTAACCACTAGGGTTGGCAATTCAGTACTGGGCGTTTTTGGGTAAGGTATAAGGTTAGCATCTGTCACCTTAACTAGCGTCAAAGATTCAATTAAGAAAACCATCATTAAAAGAGCAGTTAGAGCAAAAACAGCTCTTCTCATAGCCCATCATTCGTCTATAATTATTGTTTGCTTAATAGTTTTTCAGTCAAAAATTATTGACTAAACTTTGTCAAAGTTCCTTGACTAAACAACTCAACATTCAAGTTTTCTTTTCAGCGTAACCATAACAGCACATATCAACGTGAGAAATAAAACCGTAATCAGACAGGTTGCAATCTCTGGTATAATCATTGGAAATACTTCAAAATTAGGCGCTGACAGAGTTGGCATATAATTTACTTTACCGAGGGTAAAATCGTCATAGTAATCATAGATTAGTTGATCTATTATTGTTGTGTTGGTTGTTCCCCACCAATTATATGGTGCATCAACATTGTTATCTGGGACATCATTCTTGATGTTGTAATTATGGTTTTCATAAATATTGTTAAGCAAAAGAGTTGGCGCATTATTTGAAAATAAATGGGTCAAATACAATCCAATCGTGTTATTAGTAATAGTATTATTGATAACAAATGGATTACAAGGTACAAACATTTGCCAAGCATCCAAGGTTATGCCCTTTTCGTTATTCGTAATCAAATTGTTTTCAATCACCGTTGTCAAATTAGGCCAGTGCCAACTAGGGTTATACAGCGATGTACTTACACGGATTCCAGTCGAGCATTCGGTTACTATATTATGAGAGACAATCAAATTGGCACCAAAAACATCTATTCCCTGACCAATAACAGTATTATTAGTAATTATTCCATTACCAACCATCACCAATCCGCCCATCAGGAAATTACCAGCAACAAGAGGCATACCAGTCGTTGTCTGGATAGAAATGGCATTGTTACAGACATTGTTAGATAACTTTGGGGAATTATTAGCGGTTATAGTTGAGGTTAAAATGCAATTCTGGATTATGCAACCATTGCCGGTGTCTTCATTCCAGTCAGTGCTGTTTTGAGTGAAAATAATTTCTCCTCCAACAAAATTAGTGGGTCCGCTGGTACCTCCAATTGCTTGTAATGTACCGTTGACCATAATGTAGTAACCGTTGAGGTTTACTGTAACACCTGATTCAACTATTAGTGTTACTCCATAATCAACAAGGATGTTTCCTGTAAGATTATAGGGGCTACCTGTTTTAGTCCAAGCTCTGTTTGAATTAATGATTCCGTTAACTTGTGTACCGCTACTTTGTGATGAAGCAAAGTTTAATGTCGCACCTAATAAGAGACCAATCAACACTGCAATTGTGCATAACGTGAAAGGTCTGCCTTTTTTAGTCATGCCCTTTATCATCAATCTATTTATGCTGTGTGTGTCTTTAAAATTTCTGTCACCAGAATATTGCATATAAATCAATAACTTTAATCCATGTCTCAAATTCTAAACGTGTATGGCGGGTCCGATGGGATTTGAACCCATGACTTTCAGCTTAGAAGGCTGACGCGCTATCCGTACTGCGCCACGGACCCCTCTTTTCGGCTCTTTAATGGATACACTTGCAGATAAAATTTTACCTACCGCTACAGGCAAAAAACAGGTCTTCGAAGCACAAACCTTCGGCGGGCACAGCGACCATATTTGTATCCTATTAGTGGTTCTATGTTAAAACTAATAGAGGGGTAGGTTGCGCGAACCTATTTGCCGCCTATTAGAAACTCATTGCAGAAACTATAGAGGGGTCTATCGTATTAGCGCATTTTCAAGCCAAAAGCATGCTGAAAAACTCGCCTTTAAATAGGGGGTTAGGGTAGGTGGCAGAGCAACAAACCCGACTATCTTTATAGTATATAAGGAGGGTATAGAAAAAAATTGTAGTTTCCTTTCAGGAGTCCCTCCCTAATTTCTGCCAAACACCAACCACTCATCATCAAAAATGTTATCCTTATATCTACCATCCAACACTAAAGATTTCCAAAGGAGACAAACACAAACATGCCAGCCATCGAAGTCGGAAGAATATGCATAAAACAAGCAGGAAGAGAAAACGGCAAAAAATGCGTAATCATTGATGTCATGGACAAAAGCTTCATCCTGATAACAGGCCCCAAAAAAATCACAGGCATCAAACGCAGACGAGTAAACATAAACCACGTCATGCCAACACAAGAAAAAATCGACATAAAACGCGGAGCATCCGACGACGAAATCACACAAACCCTAGAAACCGCAGGTAAACTCCAAGACATGACCCAAACAATCAAAACACCCTAATTCTAAACCTTAAATTACCACAAACC
Organism: Candidatus Bathyarchaeota archaeon; assembly: GCA_026014725.1. Taxonomy (NCBI): domain Archaea; kingdom Thermoproteati; phylum Candidatus Bathyarchaeota; species Candidatus Bathyarchaeota archaeon. Next base: position 13,671 of record JAOZHV010000017.1, read on the forward strand.
TCTTTTTCTTAACCCAAACAGTAGCAGGAGCAAAAATCAAAATGCCCAGAACAAACCCTCCATGGGAAACCAAACGCCAACACCTAAACAAAGCGACAGACACAACCAACCCAAAATACGGCAATAAACCACACGAACGCCCAGCAAAACAATACATTCAATACGGCACCATAAACCTCGACAAACCCGCAGGACCAACAAGCCACGAAGTCGCTGCATGGACAAAAAAAATCCTGCACTTAAACGCCATTGGACACGGTGGAACACTAGACCCCAAAGTCACAGGTATCCTGCCCATCACACTAGAAGATGCCACAAAAATGGTTCAAGCGCTCCTCTACAGCGGCAAAGAATACATCTGCGTCCTAAAACTCCACGGCGACACAACAGAATCACAAATCAAACATGTCCTTAGCGAATTCGAAGACGAAATCTACCAACGCCCACCACTACGCTCTTCAGTCAAACGCCAAATAAGAACACGGCGCATCTACCAAATCGACTACATCGAAAAAGATGGAAGAAACATCCTCTTCAAAGTCGCCTGCGAAGGAGGAACCTACATACGCAAACTCTGTTTTGACATCGGCGAAATTTTAGGCATTGGCGCACACATGCAAGAACTCCGCCGAACACGCGCAGGACCCTTCACCGAAACAAACAACACCAAAGTAACCCTCCACGACGTAGCATACTGGTTTGGCGAATGGGAAAAAACAAAAGACGACACAATACTCCACAAAATCATACAACCCATGGAAACAGCACTAACCATGCTACCAAAAATCGTAGTCCGCGACTCAACCGTAGACGCACTATGCCACGGCGCGAACTTAACCGCTCCAGGAGTACTATCCGTAGATACAGGCATAGAGAAAGGCACGCTGACAGCTATCTTCACGCTCAAAGGCGAAGCAGTCGCGTTGGCAAAAGCGCTCGTCTCCACCCAAGACATGATAGATTTAAAGCACGGCACAGTTGCCGCTCTCGAAAGAGTGCTAATGCCACGGGGTACTTACCCCAAAGTTTGGAAAAGCGGTAATGCAAATGAGCACAGAACGCAAGAACATTGAGCACTATTTTGCATCCGCACCCAAATCAGAAGACAAGTTCGGCTTAATTCGAACAACCCTACGCGGAAAAACATTCGAGTTTTTGACCTCATCAAGCGTTTTTTCGAAGCGACGAATCGACCAAGGCACCAGAATACTCATCGAAGCCATGGTTCTACCTCAAAGTGGCAACGTACTTGATGTTGGTTGCGGATACGGCGCTGTCGGCATCATTGCAGCAACAGTCAATCCTCAGTTGCGCGTTATCATGACGGACGTGAATATGAGAGCTGTCCGCTTGGCAAGACAAAACACGCAACTAAACAAGGTAACTAACGCTGAAGTGCGGTATGGTCACTTGTACGAGCCAGTTCAAGACACAAAATTCAATTGTATATTGTCAAATCCGCCAGTGAGCGCAGGCATGGAAACAGTGAAAGCCATAGTGCAAGGCGCACCAGCAGTGATGACATATGAGGCATCATTTCAAATGGTTATTCGCTCAAAAATCGGCGGCAAAACCTTACCCGCCGTTTTCAACCAGACTTTTAGCAACTGCGAAGTCCTTGCAAGAGAAAGTGGTTATCGCGTGTTAATTGGGACTTTTACCTAACCTGACTTATGCCTAACTTCGGAATAAAATTTAATATTGTTGTTCATTATTTGGTAGATAAAACATTACCATTTGTCTGACAAGTACTTATATGTCAGATGATCTGCAGTGTACAAATTAGTACAAAAGTTGCATGAAACGGTGACGTAATAGTGTCTGATGGAAACAAAAGAGAACGCATAACGATTCGCTTAACAAAAAGGTATCTTGACTTGCTAAACCTCTTAATCGACAAGGGCGTCTACAACAGCCGCAACGAAGCAATAAGGGATGCTCTGAGAATCCTCTATGAATATCATGGGTTAAAGGTTTCGCCTGAGAAAAAGGCGACCTTTGAGCAGTCAAAAGCGCCAGATGAATCGTCTAAGAGCTAGTTTGCTGCTTTGTAATCAGTTTTCTGGCGATAGAACATAGTTATAGAAGACTGTTACTTAAAATTTTAATACTAAAAAATTAGCGTTTGCTCATGTTTCAAACAAATGAATTAAGGAGCAGGCTACCTTTCAAAGTAATCATTCCCATGCTTCTGATTTCGATACTGTGCATTGTCTCTTTTGCAACAAGCGCTACAATCTCTAACGGTTCAACATACAAAGCAATTGGCGGCGAAATCATCTCAATAACAGGAAACTACGAAGTAACCCCCATCGGCTTCGGCATCGCTACAGAAAACGCAATAGGACGTAACACGTGGTCAAATACAATTCCGCTTACAACAGACATATTTGCAGGTAATTGGATATACACCATAAAAGTGAAAGCGCTAACAACTAATCCTGCAACGGTGTCAGTAAGCTGGAGTCAAGGCGGTAATCCAGAATTTTACCCTCTCGGTTCCATCACCATCTCAAACAACCCCACAAGTGGGCAAGAAGCAACATTCGTATTTGACACTGGCGTGCAATCGTTTGGTTCTCCTGTAGGCATATTGATTACTGTAGAATAGGTGGTCTGAACTTTAGAAATCCTAAAAAAACAGGCTAAACCAATAGCCCCTTCTCCTTTTCTTTTTAGGTCAAACAAGGAACGGTTAGTCCGAACACTATTATACGCAACAATAATCATGATTGCAGTGTCAATAGTTACCTCATCGTTCGCCACCCCAGCACATGTGCATTTTGAACGGTTTGAGGCTGTCAGAGGGTTATCGGTTAGTGCATATTTTGCTACCGACCCCATTGCTGATTCTCCCATCACCGTCCAGACATCTCAACACATTCACGGTTCATCAGGATTCTTCATAATTCCCAAAGAGCATTCTGCACTCTTTATCTCTCCACAATTTTCAACAGCCACCGCCATTCCAGCTGGATGGATGCTTGTGAATCTTTGGGCTCAGCCCACAGCGGCTGGCGGCCCTGGGTCGGATGCTGCCCTTTTGGTTTCAGCTTACACAACTGATTCACTAGGAACAATTCAGAATACACTTTTTGAGAATCAAACTACTGAGCCCTTCTCTGAGGAGGGAGGGCAACTGGCAAGCATTTTTGAGGTAACAAGTGGCTTTGTTCCAGCGTCAGGCTACATTGAAGTTGTTTTGACGGCTCCTGAGTCCTCTGCCATCAAGGTTTTTTGGGGAAGCGGTCAGCCCAGTAATTTTCAGGTGATTTTCACATATGGTTGAAAAATGCGTGATTGCCAAAAAAGCCAAGACACCTCAGCTGAGAAAGATCAAGATAACTCGCAGATTTGTTGAGGCGGTGATTTTGTTGGTTGTCGTTGTTTTGATTTTGGCTTTGCCATTGTTTGCGGGCACCAAATCTTATCCACTCACGGTTGTTGAGGGCAACAGTATGTCGCCGACTTTGCAAAATGGTGATTTGGTGTATTACACTAGTTGTGGCGGGAAGGTTGAGAATGGTTCTTTAATCGTTTTTTATCAGGACAATTCAGGTAATCCGTTGCTTAGTGATTTAACTCGGTCAGTTGTGATTCACCGTGTGGTAAATGTAACTGTTGGGGAGGATGGTTTGTTGTATTATAAGACGAAAGGCGACAACAACAATGTTATGGATGCGGGTCTTATTCGGTTTGATAGCGTTTTAGGGGTTAAGGCGCTTGTGATTCCTAAGGTTGGTTTTGCTTTTCTGTTTTTGAAGTCTCCGCAGGGGCTAATCTCTCTTGTTAGTTTAGTGGTAATTTCTTACCTTAGCATTTATGAATCAAAATTGTGGAAAGATAAAAAGAAAGCCGCATTTCTTGGGCAACTTGCACAAAAAACGCTTAACAAGGAAGTGCCTGAGGATTTTTACCGAAAGGTGGAGTTGGCAGTGCAAAATATTGAAAGCCTTGACCACACTAAACTTGAGGATGCGGATGCGCGTGCGTTGGCTACATGGCTTAAAGGCTCTCTTGGAAGTGACTGCAAAATTCATACGGTACAATGCGAAAAGTGCCATAACAGAACGGTTGTTTTAGAGGGCCCAAAACAAACATTACTAGTAGGCGTTAGCGAGAATGGAGATTGCTCGGGATTAGTGACGCTGTTGAAGGAAAAGAATCGACCGCTATTGACCTGTGAAAACTGTTTCGGTATGAGTCACAGGGCAACTAATTTTGGGTTGACTCAATCCGTCTTAAAATTTAAGCAGATGACACTTTAAACTTCGATTGTTCGTGATAGACTTTCACTGATTTGGGTATCGTTTCTTTTTCAAACTGGAAGACTATTGTTTACTGATGGGCTCATGGTTGAGTGGTCAGGAAAAGGAACACGGTTTACCCAAGCGTTTACTCCCCTTAACCATTTTTTTACCGCAAACTTGAAAAAGCATTTTTCCCATAGAAGAAGAAAATAGCACACGCGAGAGTGTATGGTATGAAACTCAACAAGACCGATGATAAAGTTGTTGCAACCCTTCAAGCGGAAGGAAAAGAATTAACCCTCCAAGAAATTGCAGACAAAACAGGTGAAACCCCTAAGAAAATCTTCCGCTCCCTGCGCAAACTCTTCGAAAACGAAATCGTAGAAACGCAAGCGCGCAAATACAAACTATTGATTACGGATACAAAAGAAATCAAAGCGAAACTTGCGGCTAAAGGCGAAGAAGAAACTCCCGCTTAAACCCAATCTTATTCCTTTTTCGACTTTAAAGGTAAATTCACCGCAAAATGTTAATTGTTTGAGAGCCTCGAGCGGGCCTTGATCCCGCGGCCTGCTGCTTACAAGGCAGCCGCTCTACCGGGCTGAGCTATCGAGGCAGTTGCATTTTGATGTATCATCAACACATAAAAACTTACCCAAATAAAAGTTACTGATTTTTGGTGTTTGGTTTTCTTGTTTCCACAAGCAATAAAAATTTCTTTTGTTTTTTAGTTAGTGGTGATTCTATGGTGAATAAACGTACTGTTGATGAGATTTTAGGGAGCCTTGAACCAGCGCAAAAGGAAATTGTTGAGAATCTTCGGAGTTTAATTAAGGCGTCTGTTCCAGAAAGTGTTGAATTAGTGAAGAATGGGCAAATTAGGTATAAGCTTGATGGAAGGGATTTTGTTTGGATTAGTCAGTTTGGTGGTCATGTGGATTTGGAGTTTGCTATGGGTTCGAGTTTGGCTTCGGGTTTACTTAGGAGCAGAGGGGTAGCGGAATCTCATCAGAAGGTGCAGCATGTTGTGGTTGATGATTTTGATAAGTTGAAGCCTGAATTGACTAGGCTTTTGCGGGAGGCGGCAAGTTTGGGTTTTGAACATTGTCAACGGCGTGAGGTAGGCTAATTTTAGTTTGGAGTACAGTTTGGATTGTTATTGGTGTAATTTGGCGTTAAGTTCCGACTAGGATTTTGTGCACTATTATTCCGATGATTAGTGTAAGTAATCCGAGCCCTCCGAAGATTGTTTGGTGTCCGATGCGTAATGGCAGTAGAAACGCCGTGAGTACCATGGCAAGACCAAGCAGTATCAATATGGCATCAGGGTTTCTTATGATTCTGTCAATTATTTTCGTGGTTGTTTTCAAAATTACCACGATTGTTTTCTAGTTTGATAGCGCTTAAAAGCTTGTTTAGGAAGCCTGCATTGCAAGATTTGTTAATTTGGCTTTTCAATGGTTGCTTTTTTGTAGTTATTGTTGCAGAATGGATTCTTGTGTATAACATCCACCTGTCGGTTGTGTTTTGGGCTTTTTTGGTCGTAGTTATTGCATAAGCAGTACAGCGGAGTAAAGGGGGAAGTATGTGGTTTTCCGTATGTAAGAGAAGTGTTTGCTGTTTTGCGGTAGACCCTATCCCCCTATTTAAAGGCGAGATTTTCAGCATGCTTTTGGCGTTGAAAAGCGGTAATTTCGCCTACCCCTCTATAGTTTCTGCATAGAATTCCTAATAGCATCCAAATAGGCTCCTAATAGGTTGGTGAGCTACCGCTTTTTTAGGTAAAGTTTGCCCCCACTTGCACATAGTAAACAAAAGACAGAACCTCCAAGGTATGTAGTAAACAAGACCTTGCGGCATTTGCGCAAACGCTAAAAATCAACCCCAACAAATAACAAGAACACATGACCAAAAGAGTCTTTCGCGCTGCGGGAACGCTTGTTTTCTTAGCCGCCAGCTTAAGCATTATCGCTTATTTGGTTCAAGCCAATTTTTTCACACGTTCCGATTTGTTTTGGATAGGCGCAGCCGCAGGATTCCTAGTCTGCCTGTTTCTTGCCTCAGTCGTCTCGGCAGCTATTTTAGCCATAAAACGAGGGCTGTCAGCAAAAAGGCTTCGCCTAGCCGCCTCAACGATGATTAGTTCAGCCGCAATCACGATAACAATTTATTTTATCAGAGGACCATTCCACTTAGACTCAGACGTCTGGTGGTACGGCGCAATAGCAGGCTTCCTTAGCTGCACAGCAATAGTTTTTCTTGCCTTCACAATCTACACCGCATACAAACTGGTGCATAAAATCTAGATACAAGTTCCAAACGGTTCTTAGAGGCACAAGTAACTAAGTCGAATGGTGTATTTAGCGCTGGAGTGGTAAGCAGATTAGCGAGGACACTTTGATTAGGACTAAAAGTGGGTGTTTAAAAAAAAGGAGTAAAATGAGGGTCATTTTCTCAACTTTCGCACTGCAACGATAGTGTATATACTGATACAGATAGTCACTATAACAGCTACAATTATGCCTATGATTAGAGGCATCAAACCAGATAGTGCTGCTTCAACATCTGCTTTGAGAAGAGGCATTGTTTGCTGCGGTTCAGTCACAGTTAAGGTTTGGCTTTGACTACTGCTTGCCAAGTGAGTAGCATCTCCAGGCCATGAAGCAAATACTGTCCAATCACCAGTTATGTCAGGTTTGTACATGACTGTGAAGCCGCCGTTCTCGTCTGTTACTGCAGAGATGTTGACTGGAAGCGAACTGTCATGCTTGCTAAAGTACACATTCATCGGGACTGCGCTGTGAACGTTGTTTATGCTACCCGCAACAGTAGTTGTATCACCAAAAACAATACTGCTGGGTCGCAACTCGAAGGTAATACTGGTCGAAACTATAGTCGCGGGAGGGGCTTCGCTGAAACAGTAGAGGTTCCAATCGTTGGTTCCAACGTAGAGTGAGCCATTGTAGGGGGTAGGTATTGAGTGCATTTGAGTATTGAAAGAGTAGTAGGATAACGATTTTCCGGTTTGAGCATCGAGAACATGCATTATTCCTGCCTCATTTACAACATAGATGTTGTTAAACGAGCACGATATTCCCTGTGCAACGTTTTCTCGTGAAGTATAAGATTGCCACGCAAGGCTTCCGTCAAGAGCGTTAAGAGCAGTTATACCATAGTAATCGTTGAATATGAATAAGCCATTTTTGTAAAGAGCGTTTACCTGTCCACAGCCCCCATTCTGCTGTGCGGTACCAGGGTTAATAGTGGCGTTGTATGTCCAAAGAATTTCGCCGGTTATTGTATTCAAAGCGTAATTGTAGAGCAAGGCGGTTCTCACAAAAGCTACACCATTACCGATTGTGGGAGATGCAACCATGCTTCTTCCCATTCCATAAGATACTGTAGTATCAGGGTAAGGAAGTGTTGTATTTAGTATGATGTTTCCAGTTGCTGGATTAAGCTTAAAGAAACTTCCAGCCGTAGGGGTGCTAGATGTAATATAAAGACTATCATCGACAATCGTCGGAGTAGCATAGATTGGTCCTCCAGTTTGCACCTGCCAAATGATTGTTCCGCTGTTAGCGTCTAAGCAATAAATAACGCCATCTAATGCGCCTAAATATACTTTGCCATTATAGATTATTGGAGAGCTAACTACAGCCTCTATACCAGCTGCAAGCACTGCCGCTGTGGGTTTTATTCCAGATAATGTAGTTGTCCATACCTTGGTGCCAGTTTTTGCATCTAAACAGTGAATGCTACCGTCGTCAGCGCCCGTATAGAGTTTACCATTTGCAACTGCCATCGTAGAATAAATCATAAGACCCGCCGTGTAATTCCATATCTGCTGTCCAGTAGATGCGTCAAAAGCGTAAATGATTCCGTCTTTCGAACCTATATACCCTACTCCGTTGACAAATGTCGGCGAAGACGCAAAAGCTGCTCCTGCAGTAAACTTCCATTTAAGCATTAAGTTTGTAGGACCAAAACCGTTAGCTGAATGCTCTGGATCATTTAGGAACATGGGCCAGTCTCTTGGCGTGTCTCCTATACACCATACTTCCTCCTGATAACCCGTGCCAGCAGTTCCACCTGAGTAAGTATAGCTGTCGTTGGAGGCTGAAGATGTGGTTGGAATCACATACAAATTGCCATAAGCATTGCACTGCATATTATTCGGCGCGCCGTTTTCAAAGGGTGCAGACCATACAATTTCTCCGGTGAAAGCGTCCAAAGCATCAAACTTTGAATAGCCAAACTCGCCGGTAGCGAAATCGCGATACTGATTTTCTCCACTTTGGATGAATACTTTGCCACCTGCAACAGTTAGATAGTTTGAGTAACCAATTCCAGGTCCTTTAGATTTCCATACTAGTTCGCCTGTTGTAGCATTTACCGCGTAGGTATAAGTATCTTGATTATGTTCGTAGACCATGCCATAGGCTACTGCTGTCCCTATGGCCCACTGATTGTAGTAAGTACCAGGGTTGAAGGTCCAGAGTAGTTCACCTGTAGTTATGTTCCAAGCTCGCATATTTCCGTCGTAGCCTCCGTGCACAATCTTACCATCAATGTAACTCATGCCGTAACTGAAACCTGTCGTCGTTGGTGTAGTCCAGATGGTTTGTCCTGTAGTCGCATTAACACCTCTTAAGAAATTGAAAGTTGTAGAATAAACTATTACTCCATTTCCGTAGACCTGCGGCGATTCACTGCTATATATTCCATAGTCGGTCATGTTTGCTCTATTCCATATTGCTGTTGGCAGCTGTGCTGGATTCTGAAGGTTCCACAGTATACCACCGCTTGCAGCCGCTTTAAGTTCTGGGATGTAACTTATCCCTTGCATCCATCCTCCGCCGTTGCTGAATCCAGATGGGCCTGTCCATACAAGCGAGCCGTCAGCTATTTTGTAGCAATTGCTGCCTATCAGCATGTATGTATTGTCGAGCTTCGCAATGTTACCAGATGCTGTGATATTCCACACAATCTTTCCTGTTGATCTGTCTAAAGCAATTGTTTGTGTTCCTATACGGATTCCCGAATAAATAAATCCCCAAGTTTGCACAATAACTAGACCGTTGAAGGCCCATGGACCTTGGAGCAGATTTGGTATTTTAGCGATCCATTGGATGTTGGGTTGCGATGGGCTAGGTCCATCAGCAAAGTTTGTTCGTTGAGCTGAGGCAGTATTTTGTGACCATTCGTACTGGAGCATATTGCTTGGTACATTAGATGTTTGAGCATCTACAATGATATCAGAATTTAGCAATGCAACGAAAGTCACAGATATTAACAGAATTAAAAGTACTGCAACTGCAAATGTAACGAATATACTATTTGGTTTTTTTATGCCATTTACTTTTTTCATTTTTCTTTTTTCCTTTAATTTATTTGTAAATAATACATTTCTGATGTCAGTATTTCTGAATTATGAAAAAAAATTTTTTTACATGGTCTTTAGTAAATTTTAAAAAAGAACTAATGTTACATATTTGATTAAACGTGAGGCGACTCGTTGGAGGAAGTTTCTGAAACACTGGTTGAACTTGGGCTCACTAAAGCACAAGCTACGCTTTTAGTCGCTCTCTTTAAGCTCAAAAAAGCAACCGTGAAAGAACTGGAAAAGGCTACAGGAGTATATCGGCAACAAATATACCCATCCATTGTTGAACTGCATGAAAGCGGTTTAATTGAAAAAAACCTCGGAACGCCAGCCTACTACCGAGCTTTACCGCCAAGCCACATTTTAGAAGTTCTAATAAAGCGCAATAGAAAACGGCTTTTAGAATTGGAGAAAGAAAAGGAAAAGTTAAGAAAAATAGAACAAGAGGAAAAAACTTTACAGGAAAAAACCGAAGAATATGAATTCACATTGATAACCGGAATGAAAAGATTTGGGAATGCTTTAGCTAAATGGAATAAAGATGCGAAAACTATGGATGTTGTTGTAAAGATTGAACGGTTTAACGAAGAATACACACGAGAGCTCGAAATATCGAAAACTAGACTCAGAAAAGATTTAAAGATTAGAATAGTAGTTGATTCAATGAATCATTTTAAGAGCTTAAATCCTGCAATTGTCAGGGTTTCTCCCATGCAAATTCCAGTTTCTGCGGCAATTTACAATGGAAATAGGGCACATTTAGTCCTTTATTCAGCTTCAGAATACCCTAAAAAGGATAATGTGGTAGTTTTGACCTCGAATCACCCATATTTCGTTAAAATGGTTCAAAGCTATTTTGACATATTTTGGGATAGTGCGAATGAAGAAGAGAGAAAAATCAAGAGAAAAACAACTGAATAAACTAATAGTTTTACAAGTTTCGTCTAATTTTCTGTTTTTCTCCATAAATTTCTGTAAAGATGCAAAAATAATTGAGGGCTAGCTGTGGATTGGCGATAAGGTGTTGAAAGATTTGCTGGGCATCATCATTTTTAGGATAATACCACCACTTACACTGAGGTTCGAATCCCTCCCGCCTGCCACTTGTTATAATAGTTCGATATGGTATCCTTTTGGATGAAGTTTTCTATATTGCGTCTCTTCATCTGCTGTAATACATACCGTTTTTTTATTTTCTGCAACAGCCACGGGCAAGGCATCGTAGAAGGTGATTTTTCCATCATAAGCTATCTCGCCTGTTCTATTAGTGAGGTCTTGGTTGAGGTGAACTACGTTCAAGTGGAGGTTAAATAGTTGAGTTAGGGCTGTTTTCCACTTCTGTGCATCATAGTCTGGTTTATACCTCAGAGCGTTGCCAACTTCGCAGATTAGAATTTCCGAAACTGTCAACGTAGTTGTTCCCTGCGTGTACGAATCTAAGAATTTTAGTGCTTCATCAGATTTTGCTTCTTTACTAAACCATTTAACAACCACTGAGGAATCTAGTACTACTTCGCAGCATCTCGCCATTTCCGTATCTCCTTAGCCCCATCCCATTCACCTTTGCTTTCCAAACGAAGGCTTTTGATTGCCTCTGCAGCGCACTCTATTTCTTCTCTACGTGCGGCATCTTCAAACGCTTTTCTGGCAACCTCGCTCCAGTTAACTTTTTTACAACGTCTCATACGGCCTTTTAACTCTTCGGGAACTCTAACGGTAATATTACTCATGCACACATCATATCGCACATGTCTTTTGCACATATTAAACGTAAATATTATTAAAAAACCTTCCCACACAAAACCAGCAAAGAAACAGCGAGCACTACTCCCCTAAGTTGGGGTTGAGAGTTCAAACCTCACACCTTGAAATCTACAGTCAGATATGACAAGTTTGGATACATTTTATTAAGCAAACGACAACTAACTGACACTGTGAGCTATTATGCTGTCTAAGAGATTTGCCTATTTGATTGTTGCATTCAACATCGTAATGGCGTTGCTTCTTTCTCTTTCAAGCCAATACGTACTAACAGTAGTAAAAGCGATTCTGGTAGCTAACGCTTAAGCTGGTTTCTTGACGGTTAGCAGGAACCCTTTCCTTTTTCGTGTTTCCCTTAGGTACCTCACCAAATAAAGGAGCCCCGTGAAAAACATTAACCAAGGAAAAATAAAGGTGCGAACGTTGAGAGCGTCAAACGCTAATAATATCACCAAAGATATCAAGGACACGACCCATAAACCCCAAGCAGGTGTGAGGTAGTCTGGTTCCTGTCTTGTCTTCAGTTTGGCAACAATCCACTGCTTGAATAACTCCTCTTCATTTTCTGGAAAGCCAAGCAAGAGTTTCGAAGCTACCTTGCCTTTTTCTGTCAAAACATAGTTCCCCTTACTGTTTTTGGAGACAAACCCCTCCAGAACTTTTAAGTGATAATTTAGCCTGCCCGTATTCTCGATTTGAAGAGCATTAAGCAGGTCTGTATAAGCAACCTCTTTTTTGTCCTTTAAAGCAAGAATAAGTCTTCTTCTTGTCTCATCGTTTAGAACATAATATATGGAATGCTCACCTGTATCCATGACCGATAAAATGCGTTAGAACCAATTTAAGCCATTTTGATAAAAGAAATTATCAAAACCCGTTTCTTACCATAACATTCCCAATGTGCTTGCGGGTTATCGGTCATTTGTAGAACAACAAAACAACCTACATTCACACAAACCAAGCAACAAACCCACCAACAGCAAAAAATCTTCACATTAAACCTGTCAAAACACCTGCATACGTGTATATCAGTTGTATTCTTCACCATTCTAGAAGGGTAAGTGCTTGTTTGTAATATAGATTGGTAATAACTAAAACCCAAAGAAGACCCCTCACCATGAAAAAAGACATACTGTTCCTCTCAGCGATAATACTTGTCGGCTTAATGGATCTGCTCACAACTGTCGTTGGCATCACCTTCTTTGGCGCAACCGAAACCAACCCCCTCCTCGCAGGCATAGCAGGCACAAACATGATATTGATGAGCGTCATCAAACTAATTGCCGTTACAGCTACAGGCTTAGCCTTCTACAAGGCAATTGGACTAAGCAAGGGCTTAAACGGGGGATTAACAAAAAGATTCGTAGACGCAGGCTTCTCTTTCACTTTTATAGGTCTTACCGTGGTTGTTATTAGCAATTTGAGTGTATTAATGCAAGTTTAAAAAAGACTTCTCACACATGCCCTTCGGGCACCGTTAGTGATGAACGTTACAGTTATAACACCCAACCAATTTACTGAGGTGCTGGACGGGAAAAATGGGCGAGTAAAGAGGGGCCTAAATAGACTCTTTCTCGATGTTCAGTACGGATAGGGCACCAGCCTTAGGGCTTAGTAATTTCTTACTCTTTTTGTGTTCTATTCATACTTTATCCCTATATTCCTATTGTTGACATCTAGTTATAAGTCTTTAAGCGGATATTCTTCCGTAGAAGCATTGTCAATATCAAGGGTATGACTACTAAGTTAACAAGTGCTTGGAAGGCAAAACCTCATAAGGCTACATTGTCTTAGAGCGTGATTGGTGTCTATGAGAAGAGTAGTTGCAGTCCTGGTCATTCTCCTTATCGTTATGGGCAGCGTAGCAGCCATTGGCTTTTACCTCGTCAAAGATAACGTGACGGTGTCAGGATATGCACGTGTTACTTATCTTCCTGGAACAATCATTCAAGAGATAGAATTTGTGGACACTCAAACAGGAGCATCGACTGCTTTTCAATTTCATCAAGCTTCGGGTGGTGCCGATTACTATTCAGTCACCCTAAAGAATGGACATACCTACAATGTCTACATTAGTTTTTGCGTTATAAATCCGGAAAATTCGCAGACACACTTCACAACAACGTTTCATGTTAACGCAACTGATGGACAAACAGTGATAAACAAAGACTTTTGGTATTATGGTTGAAGAGTGGGAAACTTCTTTCTATCTCTTCTTTTCCTTAGAAACGGTGGATGAATTCTACACGTGCAAAAACAGAGTTCTTGGGTGCGAGTGGGGTGCCCTTTAGGGAGGTGTACTCGCTAGCCGAGGTGTTTTTGCTTAGCAGAGATCGTTGGTTTTTCAGAAGGGTTTGTATATTTAAATTGTTTTTACAAGTGGCTGATGCTTGTGGGCGAGTAGCTCAGTACGGATAGAGCACCAGCCTCCTAAGTTGGGGGTCGAGGGTTCAAATCCCTCCCCGCCCGCCACAAATGATTCCCGCCCGTTTTTGGTGTATTTTTTAAACCGCTATTTCCGCTTTCTGAAGAGCTTATTGCCGTTGAAGTCGCAGACAAACTCAAAAGAAACTCATTCAAGCAAGAACAGACCTTGATTGGGCAAAAAATAGGATTAAACATTCTCAAAGTCGACTTCACAAGACTACCAACCTCAGCACGTTGATAGTTTCTTTCGACCCTAAAAACTGCTCCCTGAATTTTACATAAACAGGAGTATCCTAATCTTTGAAACTGCCTTCTATCATTTTGCTTCCTGACTATCAACTTAGGAACCATAGTTTGGAGTAGTGACTGATTTTTCTGTTCGTGTCGAATACGCCGCTTTTCCACTCAGCACAGCTAAAATGATCCCGACGACGAATCCTCCACCGCAAATTATGCTTGGAATAGAACAAACTGCAACAAATATGCCCCACGCTTTACTGGCTGATCTGGTGCACAACATTAGGGCTCCAAGAAACACTAGAACACTACATGTAACTCCAACCGCTGAAAGCGTATACAGAACCATCGCATCGTTACCTGCTGAGCCTGGAAGTGTAGGCATCAACCAAGGCAGCCACTCTGCTGAGATGCCCACGAGTGCAGAATTGCATAGAATTAAGATTCCAGCCAAGAGAGATAGACTAAATGCTCTACTTGATTTCCCGTTTGAGTTTGAACTTTTTGTTTGATTTAGACTTATTCTCATATACACATCACACTCCATTTTTGTTTCGTTGATTCATTTTGCAGAGATGCCGTGCCAACGAACACAAGCATCCTGCCCAAAAGAAAGGAGGATATATCGCCGAATTATCGTGAGACCGCTTATTTGGTGAGTTGGGTTGCCTTCTTTTTTTCCATTCTGCTGCTACCGACTGTACAGGCTACTGCACCCGCAGCAAAGAAGACAACTACGCCGAGCACGACAGCCAAGACTGGATTGACTGCGCCCGTGCTACCATAGCTGCATGCTACACCGCCTGAAAGGAAGAAGATCAGCAGACCGAACACTGCGAAGGCGATTTTCTCTTTTAACTTCATCATTCTTCACCCCCATCATCTTTCTTAATTGGTTCCTTAACCTCACTCATGCGCAAGTTCACCCTCAAAACTCCGCAGCTGCCTTTGACTTCAAGTATTTCAGGTTCCACGAAGAATGCATGCTGCAGTCTACCAAGTGTTCCCTCTATGAGTACGCCGCCGCTGCTGCCGTTTGAGGAGGTCAAGAGACGTGGGAGATGTTGGTTGGACTTGAGTTCAATCGAGAAGTCCCGTTCATCTTTTTCGTTCGTGTTTGTCATCGTTTTTCTCACACCTAATGCTTCATGGCTTTTTGAGGCGATAAAATTTATTTGCTGACGAAACGAAATATTTCGCAAGGATGCAAATCATTTCGCATTCGAATGTTTGGAAGAGAACCCTTTGGACGAAAATGAAGAAATTTCAAAAGTACTCTTTGAGCTCTCAAGCAATCGGCGAGCGAGCATTCTGTTTGAAATAGCGAAAAAGCCCTTCAAGATGCAGCAGATAGCTAAAACCCTTGATATGACTGTCACCGAAACTTTTAGGCATCTTCAAAGGTTAGCGGATGCGAAACTGATAGAGAAAAAAGTTGATGGCTCCTACGTGATCACTTCGCTGGGAACTTTGGCTACTGGTTATCTTACAGGCTTTAATTTTATTCTGAAGAACGCTGATTTCTTCTTGGAACACGATTTGTCTTGTTTGCCATATGAGTTTGTTGATAGGCTTGGGGAGTTGTCTAACGCAGAGTTTTGCACAGAAGCAGTATCCAGCTTTAATCGGGTCAGAAAAATTTTGACTGTAGCGGAGAAGCAGTTTTGGACTATGGCTGAGCAGGTCGATTCAACCACTAAGAACCCTGCGGAAGAAAAAATGGTTGAGGGAATAGACTTCAAGTTTATCATGCAGAAGAATCTGGCAAAAAATTGGTCGGGCTCTAATGCCAAAGTCCTAGTTGGCAGCAGATACATAGAACGTGTCCCTGTCGCTTTGGTAATTAGCGAAAAAGAAGCATCCGTCGTCTTCCGAACCCACAAAGGCGTGTTAGATTATCTGGGGTTGTTCGGCACTGACGAGAAGTTCCTAAAATGGTGCAGAGACCTCTTCTTACACTATTGGGAAAGGGCTGAACGATGGTACCCTGATTTGTTGATCAAGTAAAGTACCAAGAATATTAAGCAATTAACTGCAGAAAAAGTATACAATAAACAGCAGTAGTCCTTCTGCTTATAAGCAGTGCAACCTTTCGGATTCGGGAAAAAAGGGGTTTTACGGATGAATCTCCCGCTTTGTTGGAGGTGCAAATCCCTCCCCGCCCGCCACTCTACTTTATCTCAAAGAAAAAATGTAATATTTTAAACCAAAAGCACTGTGAACCAGTTAACCTATCGCAGGGAACCCAAGTCGGGCAGGTCCTCGAATCCCCCGCGATAGGCTGCGGTTTTTCGTTTTGCGGCACCATCCATGATGGCTACAGACTCACACGTGCCAAGTTTTGGTGGCACTATAGGATGGATAATCCATCCAATAATATAAACATAACTTAAACAACAGTCAACAGCAAGTTGAACAAACAAAAAATTAAGTCTAAAGCCACGCCCAATCAACCTCACCAGCCATACGCCACTAATCCAAAGCAACATGCTACACCAACCAAAAAAATAAAAAACAGTCTAAATGAAAGCGAGAACTACCCTGCAGAAAAACGAAGACAAAGAAATCAGCCATTAACTAGCAGGCGAGTTCCCTATACTTGTATGATTTCCCAGCATAGAAGGGTTGTAATCATAATCTGGATTTTGAAACTCTTTCGCTACTTCCCAAGCATCATCAAAGAAGCTCATCGTTCCATTCACGACATCGTTGAATTGAGTGTTCAACTCAACCATCTGGCTCTGAGCGCTTTCAAAAATCACAAACGCCGTTGGACTGAGAACTGTTGCAGCCAGCACTATTGCAATGACTGTCGTGTTCATTTTTTGTTCCCTTCTGATTTTCTCCGTTTATCTCACGATTAACGACACTTAAAACCCATTTAGCTTCTTAAAGCTACGCTCCAACCAAGATATAGTTCGAAACTTGAAATAATTCAGGAAACAGAAAACAAAATTCAACCGAAACCAATTTTTCAAACTTTCACATGGACTATTCTATATGTCGGATTAGCGTTTGTCCTCTTTGCCACCTATACGACTTTGGTTTCTATCAATAGCCTCATCGATAACTTTCTTCACGTTACCGCATCCAACGGTCTTCGTGTCAAGAATCAAAAGACCCGTGTCTAACTTTTCCACTTTCAACTTCAATTCAGCAACGTTCCCCAGCGTATCAAGAATAACTATTCCCCTTACGCCGCTAAAGAACTGTTTGAAAACATCTTCACTGACGCCTTCCTTCCGCATCATCTCTTTCATATGCGCAAAAAAGTCCAGCATTCCAGGAGAAAGAAACATCAGGTCATGATGCGGATCAGCTTCAAGGAACACTCCTTTTCCTCCAAGCTGACAGTCAATGCAGTTTAGAGCGTCAACCTTAACGATGCCGTATTCTTCAACCAGCCTTTTCATCTCGTTGTCCATACCAAGGCACAGGTCACCATAGACGAGTATAACGTTTTCAGGATG
The DNA here is from genome assembly GCA_026014725.1 of Candidatus Bathyarchaeota archaeon. Taxonomy (NCBI): domain Archaea; kingdom Thermoproteati; phylum Candidatus Bathyarchaeota; species Candidatus Bathyarchaeota archaeon. Next base: position 31,202 of record JAOZHV010000017.1, read on the forward strand.
GCTTTTGAGGGCTCTTTCAATCATAGGGCGAAGATTTTTCTCAATTTGAGCATAATCCACATGAAAGTACTTGCTGACGAAACGCAAATCAGCATTCAACTCGCCCGCTTTTACAAGTTTTTTAATTTCATCTTTCAAGACGCTACAAGCAACTATGCAGATTTTTGTTTTCTTTTTTAAACGACTCATGGTTGTCTCCTTGATTACCGCCGAAATAATTATAAGACTTGCAGACAAATTTTGTTCTGCTTTCTTATCCTTAGAAACATATTTATGCCTTCCTTGAGCTACGCTACCCAGACACCTATCTTCATCCAATGCAAAAAATTATATATTTAAAACAAAATACCTGCTGGCAATATTATCTTAATTCGAAATTAGGAGAGGAATTGTATGACAGCGGATGAAAATGTGTCTGAGTGGAAAAAATTTTTAAGAAAACATTGGAGCATAATGGCAGCATTTGTTGTGGTGGCTGTTTTGTTATTTGTCGCGGCAGTTTATGTTTTCTTATGGTTCGTAGGTGAAGCCCAATCAACAAGTATGGTGCCCACGACTTTAGGTCTGTGGACGATGGGGAACCTTGTCAGCTTCATCTTGCATGCAATTTTCTGGCTAATCATCTTCATCGGAATCCCTGCAATCATAATCGCAGTGGCAGGTTGGCAATGGTGGAAGAGACTCCCTGAAGAGGAAAAGAAATACCATTTCTTTGGCAAAAGCTCACGCACCAGAGACAGCGGAAGCGGAATCTCTCTATTGGTCTTTATTGCTTTCGCCATCAAAGTTTACATCGACGGAAACTGGAACATAGCCATTGCAACTTGGCCGTTAGACTATGTTGTAGACTCACTGATTACAATTCTATTCTGGGTTGCAATCATCATTGGAATCCCCGTAGTTGTCATAGGACTCATCTGGCTAAGCCGCGAAATAAAAAAGAACCCCTAACCTTTTTTCTTTTTAGTCTCGTTTTACTGAGCACATATGCTACAACTGGAGCGCTCGCCATGAAACCTGCGGCTCGTAAGACTCCAAAATATGTAGGGATCATTAGACGCGTTTAATTAAACGAAAGATAAATGTTTTCGTGAACAAGAATTGGAAAAGCCGTCCTAAAAAGCTGAAAGGGAATCTTTTACTTTAAAATCTCACTCAACTGCTGTAGATTATCAAACATGACACAGTGACCTTTTTCAGGAAAAATCTTCAAAACACCGCAGGGAACACTACACAAAAGGTCATATGCATTGTTAACCCTGCAAGTCTTGTCCTCAGCCCCATGCCAAATCACCAATTTGCCAGAGGAAACCCTCTCAAAGGGCAAACCCCACGGCTTGAGAAACCTCTGGTGTTCATCAACTACAGCCTTTACGCCAGAGTTTCTTTGGTGAAAGGCTTCAGCAATCGATTGGTACATTAACGCCATCCAAGAGGGGTCAGAAAAGAATTTGAGGTCGTCTTTAGAGCAAGCGTGAAGCATCTGTTTTCCTTGTTTTGACTTCAAAAAAGCGGCGACGTCGCCGTTGGCTTTTAAAACTTCATGACTCATGCGTTTCATAGCGAAATGCCCAAGAAAAGGCATTTTCATGATATAACGTGCAAAAGGCATGTTATGTGCCGTTGAAGCATCGAAAGGTAAAGCAGGTGCGCCCACAATAACTGCTTTCGTGACGCGTTCTGGAAAAAAAGCCAGATAAGCAAGAGCAAAAGCGCCTCCGCCAGACCAACCTAAAACACCAAACCGCTCAATGCCCAAGTGCTCAGTCAAGAAGTTAACGTCGTCATTAAAATCCTGCAAGTTTTTCCTTGGTTTGTAGGTGGACAAGCCATAGCCAGGTCGGTCAATACAAATTATTTGCAGCTTCCCTTTTTCAGCCAAGTCTTTTAAGAGAAGCACTTCTAGGCGGCTACTGGCTGTGCCGTGAAAATACAAGACAGGTCTCCCTTCGCCGATAATAGAATAACCCAGTTGCCGCCCGTCGGGCAAAGAGATTACTTGACTACTCAACAGTTATCCCTACATGTCATTTAAGTGAGAGTCATATTAGTTTTTCAATCTACAAAATTCCAAAATACTCGTAGAACAGGTTGTCTGGTTATTTTATTTACTGTTGGTGAATATTTCTGGAGCGGATGGCTCGTCAATCAGCATGTAGCTTGACTCGTTAATTGTAACCCTAAAGTTATGATGACAGCTTCCACAATTAAAAACTTGAATAGTAAAACTATAATTTTTTATTACATGTGAGGGTTTTTTGACTTCTTTGCCACAATTAGGACAGTGAGCCATAGATATCAATCATTAACATGTCGCTTGTCTTAGCAATTTTAATATTATGAATTCAAAATACTTACCAGTATTCAATCTTATAATCAAAAAAAAGGAGTTACCCTTTGAGGGGCAAAAAAATAGTGACAGATGGATCAAGCCATGTGCCAACACAAGAAGGCAAGGAAAAACGAAAGAAAACCTTGCCTGATGTTTGGCCACCAGACCCTCCTAACCCAGCAGACTAATACTCCTTTCGCAAAAAAGACAAATTTACAGAAAAGTAAAAGCTAATGCTGGTTCACACTGAAATAACAAAACTCAGTAGAATTTTTACCCCGTTCGCGTGAGCTTAATTCGTTATTTGATAATATGCTTCCCTGTACGTGGCGCCGCATTTTCTGCATCTGTACATTTCAATGCAGAACAGGGAATTCTCCAACTTTTTAATCGGCTTATTTAGCGGTCTTCCACACTTGTCACAGTTAACCATGCAAGCATCCAAGCAATTGTCATTTATGTATTGGAAGTATATGAAAACTTGTTGTCTCAGTCTAGCAACCACAAATATGTGTTATACTCATGGAAGCCCTAAAACAGCCTAAACGAGAAAAATTTAGCTAAAAGAATAAAACAAAGCAACCACAACGTACACTCGAAGCATTTTTTAGGCACTGAACACTTGTAAAACTTATTGATACAAGGCTACAAGGGGAGCATTTCAGACAGCGCAAACACGTTATTCTAAGAATCGCTTTCTTTTTTGAGCGGGTGTAATTGTGAATTGCCTACAGCAACACTTTATATCGCCAATTAAACTCTTTTGAATCGATAAAACCAACCAAGCTTTTTAGGAGATAGTAATTAATGGTTTTTTTACAGCGGTTTTTTAAGAAGTTTAGGTCATTTAATAGTCTGTTATTTGTCATCTTAATGTTATCTTTGCTTGTCCCCCTTTCAAGTTTCGAGTTTGCCTCGGCAGCAGACCCAATTTTGCTAACTGTGAAATGGACAGGTTCTGTAGGGGTAGGCGGAGAAGCGCTTCTAACTGCTGATGCCCGCTCGGATATTGCAGGTGAAGAGGTCTTCCATGCTGGAGGTCCAGTAGCGCCGAATACGAATGGGCGCGTCACTTGTCTTAATGGCAGAACTGGCGCTCAAATTTGGACAAGGCAAATCAACAATGTGGGTGACACATGCCAAATTCAAATGGCAGACGTTGACAATAACGGCGACCTTGAGATAATCGTCCCGCTTCAGACGCCCGCTGGCTTGTACATATTGAATGCACAAGACGGCACAGTTATGGATTCTTTCACAAACTTAGGTGGAAGATGCGATTCCAGTCCAGTGGCTGGCGACGTTAACGGAAACGGTTATCCTGACATCTTCTTAGGCATTATGGCTTATGAAGAGCAACCTGAAACAGGGAAAATCATCCATTATGAATACAATCCGTCCACTGGTCACGTACGGGAAGTTCGGCGAAGAGTAGTTTGGCACCCCTGCGCAGGCGGCTTATCTCTCGGCGACACAGATAACGATGGAGTATATGAGTTGTATATGGCAGATCGCAGCATAGCTGGAATGGTTGATGGCAGTTGGGGCCGTGGATTGAGGTCATTTTGGGCTGAAAACTTGACTTCGCGCTGGGATGTCTACGATTGGATGATGAGCAGCAACATTCCCATGATTGCCGATGTCAACAAAGACGGTATACGCGACATAGTTGCCACGGACTTGAGCAGAGGTGTGATGGTGTTGAATTCTTCTAATGGTCGACCCTTAACAAACAACCAAGGCACTGTTCTCCGGGGTTCCATCCCTGAAAGACGCAATCACTATCAATCATCAGTATATGATATTGATGGCGACGGGAGTTTAGAAATAATTAGCGCGGATGGTTTTGAGGGTGAATATGACAATGTTACCGTTTGGGACTTGTGGAATTGGAGGCTAGATGCTTCAATTAATACCACGCTGGTTGGTACTGTTCCTACGCGCTCTTGGAAAGGCCCTACCGTTGGCGAGGTCACTGGCGACGGACTTAAGGACATTATAGTTACGACTTTCGAGTTTCAGAATAATAGTAATCGGGGCATGGTTCAGGTGTATGATCGTAACTTTAATCTCGTAGCTTATACGGCTAACAACCTGCAACACAGAGCTATTGAGTCGGTCGTTCAAGATGTTGACCGCAATGACGGTGGCTTAAATGAATTGCTTGTGCTAACACAGGGTGGGGTAATTTATTGTTTTGATACACTCGGTCGGTCTGAACAGTTAGAGGGGAGGCAACGGGCAAGAAGCGAGGTACAATTCTACAGCGAAAGCAGATTAGGTGCCTCCGAATACGTACCCTATGGGTCACCTTACACTAATGCATCATACCCTCCTTCGCCACCAACGCCTAACAATGTCCCAACGCACGGGACTCCTCTCCTTTCAGGGAGCGCCGACAATGATAACTTAGTGTGTAATAATCAATCAACCAGTGATCCTGATAGAAATCCTGTAACCAACATTTACAGTTGGGCTAAGAACGGTGTTTCTATTGCTAACCTAATTTTACCCTTCGACTCGAAAACTAGCTCTAATTTAGAGTACAGCGGCTTTGCTTATACGAAGGATTATTCTGACCGCGGCAACATAGGTAATGTTTTTGGTGCATCTTGGACAAGTGCGGGGAAAGTTGGTGGTGCCTACAGCTTCGACGGTAACGATTTCATAAGGATTGAGGAGCAGGGAAACAGTTTGGGAGGAGACGGCACATGGGAGGAAATAGCGGTGGAATTCTGGGTTAAAGCAACAGAAAACACAGGAAATGAAACTTTGCTGTGGAAACATCATCGTTACGAATTTTCTAAAGGTGGATACACTCCTCCTTCGGGAGTGGGGTATCGTGTAGACTTTGCATCAGATGCAGTCAGCAACCAAATATCATGGTATGTTTACACTCCCGACCCCAGCAACGCATCATTGTCTATTGAACATGTTGTCGTGGCTACGATAAGTGACAGCGCAAAACAATGGCACCACATCGTTTGCACATACGATTCGGGAGTAGGCTTAAGAATTTATGTCGATGGAGCCCAAGCCAGTTTCTTATCTGGAGTGTCTGGAAGAATAATGGCAACTAATGGAGCTGCAAGAAGCCGTAACCTAGGCACTCTTCTGGGAGACTGGGGCTATCCATATTCAGGCGGCATGGTAGACACTAACAAGGGACCTCTTGAGATAGCTCGGGACAGAACCAGCAACGATTTCAAAGGCATCCTTGATGAAGTGAGAATTTATCCTAAAGCAATCTCTGCCAACCAGATATATCTACGTTACACGGATACAAGAAATGGTCTTAGCATACAATCCACTCTTTCAAACGAGGAAACAACCGTAGGGGAACAGTGGCTCTGCAGAGTAACACCAAACGACGGATTGGCTGATGGAACAACAAGAAATTCGAATGCTGTAACTATAGTTCCAAGCGGTACAACTCAGTATAGATTAACCATAAACGTTCAGGGAACAGGTTCAACAAACCCAAGCGCTGGCTCATATCTGTATTCTAGCGGCACAATTGTGCAGGTATCTGCTATCGCTGGCTCTAACTACCAGTTTAGTCACTGGCTTAGAAACGGAACAAACTATGGCTCAGACAACCCATGTTCAATCATTATGAACGCTAACTACATTTTAACTGCAGTGTTTATAGAGAGTTCAACTGGTCACTTGTTTGCTGATGATTTTGAAACAGGCACCCTAGCAGCTTGGGATGGGCAAGATGGCACCACCGCCATATCTACGGCTAGCCCACACCAAGGAACATACCATCTCGGTTGTAGTCTTTCTTCTGGAGCTAATAACGTTTGGAGCGGAGCCTACAAGAGCATCACGGGAAACAACCCTGTATACTTAAGTGCTTATGTGAGGTTTAACGCGCCGCCAGACACCAACGAAGAAGACCAATGGGCACTAGCGTTTACCCAGAGCACAGCAGGAAGCGCCTTAGCTTATGCGGGGATACGACAGGTAAGCGGAACACTCTACTGGGCAATATGGTACATCTCGTCTGGCACAACCCTAACCTACAACGTATCAAGCACACCCTACACGTCTGGCTGGCACAACCTGCAACTAGCAATA
>JAOZHV010000018.1 GCA_026014725.1 Candidatus Bathyarchaeota archaeon
CAGTTTCAGAAAAAGGTCTCAAGATAAAAACCTATTACTGCACAGACATAGGTGTCCTTTACACTTTATCTAAAAATCCCGCTGCTAACATTATTCACGTTCTAGATGCCCACAAGAACCGAAGTAGCGTATTCAACTCATTTAGAAAGCTCTACACCGTTTGGGGACATGAAACTTTTGCTAGGTTTCTTAAGAATATTAGTGATTTTTTCCCAATGATGCAAAAAGAGGGAATAGAAACAGCAATCAGCTTTCTATTAGTGAAATCCATGATGGATGCGAAAGCTCTAGACCCTAAAACGCGCACTAAAAACGCCAAAGCAGCAATGAAAGAATTCCCAAACGCCAAACGATTAGTAAAAGAATGGTCAAACAACATTAAAGAAGTGCTTTAGAAAACCGTGATTTTACTCTCTCACAATTCCCTCAAAAAAAAGAAACTCGCCCCAAGTTTAAGCGTACAGTTTTGTCAGTAACTATCAAGTGAAGTGCTCGGCGTCGCTTGCGCTCCGCCTCGAACGTTCCAGACGACGACGCGTAAAGGATAGACGCATCAAAGCTTAAGGAAAGAACACTGAATTGTCCTTACGATATCTTCTCCTAGCTACTTTCGCGATTGAGTCTGCTATACCATCTAAATCTCTTTCAATAGCGTCATTCGTGATTCTTATAGTGCTCTTTTCGTCATTTTGTGAGAAGGAATCACGCTCCAAGTCAGAATAAAGCTGTTTAGGATTTAACAAGTGGTGCCTTCCGTCTATCTCTATGTTTAATCTTGCCCATGGAATGGAAATATCGACGTGCTTGTACCCATCGTAGTCCTCTAACTTATTTTTGATACCTCTTTTTCTAAGAGCCTCAGAGAGACTTCTCGCTTGTGGTGTAATCTTTGGCTGTGGTTTATCGGCGTTTCTTGCCATCTTTTGATGATAGATACAAAGGGGCTTGCCATAATATCTCTTAGAGTATTCAAAGACTTGCTCACTTATTGTTTCCTTGCAAATGCTGCAGTAGCAACGCATGCTTTGCTTTTATGGACTGATTTGAATTTAAGTTTTCTTTTCATTAAAAATCTAAGCCTTGGCTTTCTTTAGGAGGTAAAGCGCCTCGGGAAACTCGATGCGCTCGTGGAACCCCCCAGAGGGTGCCCCCCGCGTGCTCCGAGCCTCTCCCTCGGCGCAACAAGAGGGCGAAAATGAAACAATTGATTTAAAGAAAGAGGCTTTACTATTAGCTATGTTTCTGCGAAATGATAAGAAGGAATGGAATCCAAGAATTGTTGTTCCCAGATAAATAAGATGTAAAGCTATAGCGCATTTTTTTACTTTTTATATACTCGTTTCTTCATGAACGCTTCGAGGAAAAAAATTTTCTTTTATAGGCCTCAATAGACATGGTTCCCATAGAAGAATTGCAGCTTCTACATACAGGTCTCAAATTGGTGAGCCTGTCAGTGCCACCCTTGAAAACTGCTCTGTTGTGCCCCACATCAAAATCCATAACATGAATTGGTTTCTTGCAGACATAGCATTTCCCCTCCGCGTTTTTCACACCGATGTATTTTTTCCAAACCTGTTCTTTGACGGCTTTAGGGATTCCTTTTCTAATCTTCTTCTTAGAAGTAGGTTCAAACATTTCCCTAATCTTCTCTTTTGTAATCTTGGGAGAGTCAAGAAGAGCTTTGATGACTTCTTTTTTAGGCAACTTGTATTCGGGTTGACCAAAGGTATAAAGCTTTTTTCCCACTAGCGATATTCCGTTCTGGTTTGCCAATGTGCTAAGCTCTTTCATTTTTAGCTTCCGAAGAAGGTCCTCTTTCGTTAACACTATTGACGCCCCCATGAACATTACGGTCTTTCTTTCCTAAAAAACTTTTTAGAATTTCGAGTGGCTATGCTTGTTTTTAGGTGTGCTTTTTGTTGAGAAAGAGTTAGCGGGAGAGTAGAAGAAGGTTGGAGTTGACGTGTGTGGATTTAGGGCTTAAGACTCCCAGAAAACTTACAAACAGTAAGACCACACTAATCAGGAAATTCCGAATCGTTATATTTGAAGCGTCGCCCATTCAGCGAAGCAAGCATTAATCTGCTCAGCTATCAGCTCTACAGTCTATATTTCAACATCGAAATCAAGCAAAGACGCACCAATAAAGCCCAATACCCACCAAGAATGAGCTTTGAGCTTCTCCCTCCTAGGAAGAGGTCAAACTGAATTATGCTGGATTTAGAAATGCAAAGACGCAGTATCAAGAAGGGCAGGGAGTAATTACGTAGTGAAGGTTCGGAATAGGGCGCCCCATGGGAGACTCTTTTCGTTTGTGTGCGTATAAGCAGGGAGAAACTTGGTTAATCTTACTTGTCGAGTTACAATGAACGGTCTGGAAAGCAACTTATTCCACAGCTCTAAACCACGCTTAAAACCGTATTTTTCAATCAGGCGCTTCCAAGAGGCTACGAATGCGGGGAAAACCCAGCTGTAGCCCCAGCTCATGCGTTCAAAACTCTGCTTAGTCAAATAATTACCTATCAAATAGAAACAAATGCCCTTCAACCCTTTAGGTGTCTCATACAAACTTCTAATGTCCACAATAGGCGACATATGAATTTCAGCCCATTGTTCGCTTAGCCATTTCTGAGGTATGAACTTCCCTCTGAAAACGATGTGCAAAACGCCGTTGCCCTCGTTAGTGCGAATCTTCCAATACTTCATCTTAAAACGGTACTTTCGGAAAATCCGCATCTTCAAAGCCCTAAAATGCTCATTCAACTTCTTGTCAAAACCCAACCGCTTAGCCTCATCACTCGTAGTTAAAGTAGCAAATCTTAGGCGTTCGCTTCTACTCTTGCCAACAGTTAACCCGCTCATCAAACGCTGAAAAGCTCTACGCTGCTTCTTAGTATAACCACCATTTTCAGCAACGCACTTCCTTAAGTCAAAATCAAACTTCTTGACCGAGCCATCTCTAGAAACAAAATAACCATCACGCCTATCCTCAGAATCCAACATACGCCGAGGACAAAAGAGACACCTAAACAATCACAGCAAAGAAAAAAAAAGGGAAAGTTGGTGCGGGAGAAATCACCATAGAAAGCAGGAGTGAGCTACCTCGGCACATGTTTTTGGGAGTTACCAAATCAACAGTGAAGTTAGGTGTTTTAAAGTTTTCTGAAATGAAGCATCGAGAGTTCTGGGGGTTTGCTTGGTAAAGGTCTTGTTGGATTCGGAATCCGAGTATGAGATAGGTAAAAATGGGAAACATTGCTTAATAACGGTGACTGAGCTGTTACGCAAATGAGAGGAGGATTCAAGATGGGAAAGAAGGCTGTCATAACTGTCGAGTTGGTTGCCGAAAGCGTCACAAGCTCGAACAGGGCGATTGCGGAAGAAATGCTTCAATGGTTCAAGGACCAAGCAGTGCCCGCGCCATGGATTAAAGAAGTAAAGTCAATAAGGGTGCAGGACGCTTAAATGCCGAACAATGCCACGTGATGGGTTAGAAAATATCCTATCAACGCGCTGGCTAAGAAGCACGCGAACATTATTAGCCGATCATGCTTGTGCTCGTTTTCAAACTCGCTCTTTTCCGATTCGTGCAACGGCACGCACCTCTGGTTATTGTTTTGTGCTCTGCAGGGGAAAGGTTTTATGAAGGAGCAATCAATATTTCAGCTTCAGAATGCACATCTGGGCCGGTAGTCTAGCTGGCTAGGACGTCGCCCTCACGCGGCGAAGATCACCGGTTCAAATCCGGTCCGGCCCACTTTCGTTTTTTATTGATTAGAAGCGGGGTCTGTCCGTTGTTCAGTTCTTCATCTTTCCCTCATCAGACTGGGACGGCGACATCATCCCCCGATGATAAAACAGCATCCTAGTCCAATATGAATATTGTGAATACGATGCTATGGATGAAGCGCAAAAGCTAAAAGGTTGCCATCGACGGAGACCTTAAAGCCATTTTCCTATCGCTGGAGATTGATGCCAAATTTAAACTTGACTAAATCTAGCCCCGACTATCACTCCCGCAATGTCGGAATGCCCGTAGGTTGCGTAGATGCCGAAGCGGAAGCCGCCGTAACGGGCGAAGTCGTCTGTTTGCACAAGAAGCGATAAGGGGTAAGAACCTTTCAAAACAAAAACAATCTTCTCTAAATCTCCTTTCCCCTTTTTCAGGATAGCTGGTCCCGCGATTTTTTCAAGTTTTCCCTTCTCGTTGAACATGAAAAATCCCGACAATTCAGCGCCTTTTTCAGCCAGATAGAACCATCTGCCCTTCAACTGCTCCTTTAATTCCTGGTTCTGGTCTATCCTGATAAGCGCCTCTTGAGTTGTCAGCGCCCTAAGACCATTCTGTTTCAACAGTTTCAGCGATTCTTCCTGATTAGCTTGCGCATGAGCCATGAATACTCCAGTAGCGCCTACCTCGCTAAACTCTACCTGC
>JAOZHV010000019.1 GCA_026014725.1 Candidatus Bathyarchaeota archaeon
CGGCGCAATAGTCTGCTCAGCATACAACTTGGCTAACAGCGGCAGAACACTCAGTTACGCTAGAGTCGGCTTTAGCTACTCAGATGCACCCTCAGCAGCAACCACAACAATCTACATAGACGAAGTAACAATTGACACCTCCACAACGCCGCCGGCAGAGTACACTTTGACGATTAATGTTTCTGGCAGTGGCTCCGTTACAAAGAATCCTAACCAAGCAACCTATACTTCTGGGTCAACAGTTCAGTTAACCGCAACACCAAACGCAGGCTACACATTCACTGGTTGGAGCGGAGATTTAACAGGCACCACCAATCCGGCAAACATAACGATGAACAGCAACAAAGTTGTAACTGCAACTTTTGCGCCGACCTCGCCAACACAATACACGTTAACAGTAAATGTTGTTGGCAATGGGTCAGTAACAAAGAATCCAGACCAAGCAACCTATACATCAGGCACCACAGTACAATTAACTGCCGTTCCCGCCGCGGGCTACGAGTTCACAGGATGGAGCGGAGACCTGACTGGAACTACCAACCCAGCAACAATCATCATGAATGGGAACAAAACTGTAACCGCAACCTTCACATTATCCTCAAGCCATTTGCTGGAAGATACTTTTGAGATGGGCACCTTGGCACTTTGGGATGGAACAGACGGTGGTGCTTCAATTTCCACTACCAGCCCATATCAAGGAACATATCATCTCAGTTGCAGTCTATCTTCTGGCGCAAACAATGTTTGGGCAGGAGCATACAAGAGCATAACAGGAACAAACCCAGCATACCTGAGCGCTTATGTACGGTTCAACGCGCCGCCAGACACCAACGAAGAAGACCAATGGGCACTAGCCTTCACCCAGAGCACAGCAGGAAACGCCCTAGCCTACGCAGGAATACGACAGGTGGGTGGAACGCTTTATTGGGCGATATGGTATTATTCTGGAGCCAGTTTGGTCTATCAAACCTCAAGCATAGCCTATACTAGCGGCTGGCACAGTTTAAAGCTTGGAATAAATCGGGGGACAACAAACGGTTGGGTAGAATTCTATGTTGACGGAGCATTGGTTTGTTCAGCATACAACCTAAACAATAGCGGTAGAACACTCAGTTATGCAAGAGTTGGCTTTAGCTACTCAGACGCCCCATCCGCAGCAGCCACAACAATCTACATAGACAACGTAACAATCGATGGCTAATTGCCATATGCAGTTGGGTCGCTGACGCCTGCGTCTTTGAAGGCTTTTTGGCGGTTCAAACAGGACTCGCATTTGCCACAGTGTTTGGCACCGTTGAGGTAGCATGACCACGTTAATTCAAAGGGTACACCCAGTTCAGCGCCAAGCTTTATCAAATCTGACTTTTGCATGCCACTAAAAGGCGCTTTGATAGTGATTTCTTGACAAGTGCCCAGCTGTGCCGCCTTCTCGAATGCCTCGTAGAATTCTCTTCGGCAATCAGGATAAAACGGTTCATCGGAACCTTGGGCGCCATAGAAAATCTTGTCTGCACCAACAGAAACCGCATAAGCTACGGCTACTGAGAGAAAAATTGCATTGCGGAAGGGCACGATTATTGGCGGACTGAACTCAGATGTCAAAGGGATGTCAGTGTTGCAGAGCGAGGTTACACCACCAAACACCTCTTTAAGCGTTGAGAGGTCAATAATTTTTGTGGTTGCACCTAGTTTTTCAGCGATACTTTGGGCGCTCTCGGTTTCTTTCTGGGCGATTTGTCCATACTTGAAGGTTATGGGGTAGATTTGGTAGCCTTGTTTTTTTGCCCAATAAGCAACAACGGCTGAGTCTGGTCCACCGCTGAGCACTACCACACATTTTTTGTTTTCTAATTTCCCAGCCATCTTTGGAACACTCCAATTCTTTTTAATACCTTAAAGAGAGGCCAACCAATGAGCACACTTGCAATGGTATTTCCAATAGCAACATAAGCAATTGTTGGAAGCAAAGGCAACTCGTATAGGTAGGAGAGCATCCAGCCGACAGTTGTACCCAAGACCGCCGAGTAGGCGATGCAGGTTCCAATCACCGTATAATCATTGCTTGTCCGCTTGTAAACATACCAAACGACGAAAGCCATGACAAACGACGGAATAGTATTGAGCAAATCAAGTAAACCAGCTGGCGAGAACATGTTTGCAATAAAGACCCCAAGTGTATGACCTAAAACGCCGGCAACACCAAGCAAGGGAACAACTGCCACCAACGCGTCTGCAACACGAACCTGAATAGGCCCATAAGAAAAGCCGCCTAAAACAACTACTAACGCTGCATACAGAGCAGCATACATCGCTATTAAAGCCAAATCTTTCGAACGTATCGTCAAATGTATTTTGCCTCCCTAACTCCCGGGTTTTATTTATGGTTGGCGGAACGGGTGGGAGACTCCACTCACCCGCCGAACTGCCATTAAGCCTTGTTCTTACCTAAAAATGTTTGGTAAAAACTGGGCAGGAATGGTTGTGTGTCTTATTGTGATTTGGCGAAATCTTAATTAATCTCTCGGAAAGATTACATGATGCTACTTCCTAATGGATGGCATTCCGTAAAACGGAGTTTTGGGAGCACAAATATATGTCACAAAACAATGCAGTTAACCAGTTAGTCCTCAAAGGAACAACCACGATAGGTGTCGTCTGCAAAGATGGCGTAATTTTAGCTTCAGATACACGAGTAACCATGGGCTTCTATGTTGCACATAAATTTGGCAAAAAAGTCTACAAGATTGATGACCATTTAGGCATGACAATTGCTGGAACCGTCGCCGACGCACAACGGGTAGTTGACATCCTGACAGCAAACGCCCAACTCTACAAAATAAACATGAACAGACCAATGCCCGTCAAATCTGCCGCAAGGCTTGTAGCAAACCTGCTTTTCTCAGCCCGCTATATACCCTTAGCAACACAGGTTCTAGTCGGCGGAATAGATGACACTGGACCCCACGTCTACAACCTGGACCCATATGGAAGTTTAAACGAGGAAAAATCGGTTTCAACAGGCTCAGGCTCACCAATCGCTTACGGCATACTTGAAGACAAGTATCGTGAAGGCATGACCATCACCGAATTATTACCAATTATTGTAAAAGCTGTAAATGCTGCTATGAAGCGTGACGTTGCAAGCGGCAACAATTATAACATTACTGTAATCGACAAAAACGGTTACAGAGAATTATCAGACGAAGAAAAACATAATCTTTCCAAAGTAGGAAGCTAAAAACAGTGGCACGAACTCAAGAAAAAGATAAAGACAAGATAGAAATCAGCCAATACATTCTCCAAAAAGTCCCAAGAGAAGCAGAAGTCACCAGAATAGAATATGAAGGACCAATGCTGGCGGTCTACACTAAAAAACCAGAGATTTTGGTTGACCAAAGCGGCGTTGTAGCAGAAATAGTTGGGGTAATACGCAAAAGAATAGTCATTCGACCTGACCCCTCAGTTAGACTTCCCGAGGTTGAGGCAGAAAAAATCGCACGTGAACTGATTCCGCAAGATGCAGAAGTCACAGACATCAACTTTGACCCAAGCCTTGGCGAAATCATCATAGAAACCAAGAAACCAGGCTTAGTTATAGGGCGAAACGGCGCGGTTTTGCAGGAAATCATAAAGAAAACCAAGTGGCGCCCTCAGGTGCTTCGCAGTCCGCCGATTAAGTCGAAGATTGTTACGCATATGCGGCATTATCTTCATTCTGAAAGTAAAGAGCGAGAGCGAATCCTGCGAACGGTGGGTGAACGCATCTTTAGACCAAAAAGTTATGAAGTCGGCGACGTCCGCATGACTGTTTTAGGCGGTGCCCAAGAAGTCGGTCGCTCAGCATTCCTGATTAAAACAAGAGAAAGCAGTGTACTGTTGGACTGTGGTATTCATCCTGGTTCTAATCGTCCTTTTGAGGCGTTTCCACGGTTTGACTGCCCAGAATTTCAGCTTGACTCATTAGACGCCGTAGTTATAAGCCACGCTCACCTTGACCACTGCGGGCTGGCGCCTTTCTTATACAAATATGGTTATGATGGCCCACTTTATTGCTCTGCGCCAACATCCAATTTGATGACTATGCTACAATTGGACTATTTGGATGTGGCTAGCAAGCAGGGCATAACACCGTACTACGACCAAAAAGATGTGCGCGAATGCGTCCTGCACACAATCCCACTGCGATACGGAGTTGTAACCGACATCGCTCCAGATATTCGTCTTACGCTTCACAATTCAGGGCACATCTTAGGCGGCGCAATGGTGCACTTGCACATCGGCGAAGGCTTACACAACATTGTTTATACAAGCGACTACAAATTCGGGCGCACCATGTTGCTGGAAGCAGCAACCACAGAGTTTCCACGTATTGAAACCGTTATTACTGAGAGCACTTACAGTGGCCCAGATGATGTTGTTCCCTCACGGGTGGAAGCTGAAGAAGCTTTAACTAACGTTATTAATAAAACGTTGGAACGTAAAGGCAAAGTGCTCATCCCAGTGCCTGCTGTCGGTAGAGCACAAGAAATCATGCTTGTTATTGACGGCTACATGAAGCGGGGCATGATGAAGGAAGCCCCAGTTTTCATCGAAGGCATGATTAGCGAAGCCACAGCCATCCACACGGCGTACCCAGAATACCTCGGCAGAGAAGTTCGCCACAGCATTCTACATGAGGAAATTAACCCCTTTCAATCTGATTACTTCACCATCGTTGAGCACCCAAGCGTTCGCCAAAGCATCATCGAAGGCGAGCCATGCATCGTTTTGGCAACTTCAGGTATGCTTGAAGGTGGACCAGTAATTGAGTACTTCAAGAACTGGGCAAGCGATGAGAAAAACAGCATAATATTTGTCAGCTACCAGATTGAAGGCACAATGGGTCGGCGTGTCCAGAAAGGCGTAGGCGAAGTAACAATGATGGATAATGAGGGCAAAATGGCAGCATTATCCGTCAAGATGCAGGTGGAGTCAATCGAAGGTTTCTCAGGACACTCTGATAGACGCCAACTCGTTAACTACCTGACGCATCTTACACCAAAGCCAGAACGCATCTTTGTTGTGCACGGTGAGAAACAAAAGACGATTAACTTTTCACATTTCCTATGCAGTAAAGCAGGCATCAACACAGTTGTCCCGTCTGTACTGGAGACTTTTAGGCTGCTGTAGGCACAGGTTCGTTTGAAACCGGCGTTGGAGTTTTCTCGCGCCAAATCCTAATATTTTTCGGGCAGATAACCACTCGTTCTTCACCTAAGCGTGCGATGTCACCGCCTGTGGATTCAGCAAACTGGTAGAGGTCATTAACGGCGGTTTTGACATCTTCAATGCTTTTGCTGGCGAGAGGTGCAACCCGTAAAATTATGATGTTACCGTTTGTTACCTCATTCTTCACTTTTTCCACATCAGCTAGTTCTCGTAGAGGCATAGCCTTTAGGTAGGTTTTGCTTGGGACTTCAACTACTTCTGGTTTTTGCTCAACAGGTTGCGTGATGCTTCCTTGTGCTATCTCTTGGGCTGGTGCGGTTGGTTCTTGCTGTTCTTGTTTAGGTTCTTCTGAAGGCGCCGTTGCTATTGTTTTCTGTTCTGGTTCTTTCTTTTTGCGAAATAGGCTAAACTTGGGCATTTTGATTTCTAACCCCTTATATCTCTCGATTCAACAGTTAAGCGTTTCCTTATTTTTAGCCGTTGACAGTGCTGTATTTTAGAATTGTTAGCACCTACATATTTGATTTGTGTTTTAGAAATCAATTCACTCTCTATTTTCGAGACCTATTATCCATCGAACAGGGGGATTTTTTGCTTATGACAGAAGAATTATCAGGTTGTTCACTACAACCGCAATTAAGAACATGACTAGCCCTGCGTAAGCAGCTTTTAGTATGGAGTGAGAGCACTTATATGACCTAGTTTCTTTGTTTGTGGCTTTTTTGAGCGTTCGGGTAGCTAAAATGTAGGTGAAGCCTATGAGGAAAGTTGCGCACATCTTTACTGCCATAAAGGCTAGGATGTTTGTGCTTACTATTCCTGCCATAAAAGGGTTTAATTCAACGGCGCCAAAGTACAGGATTCCTATGGCTGTAGTTATGCAGTCTATTGATCCCATTAGTACAAGAACGAAACTTTGAATCAAATCTGACTTTAGCGTGTACATTAGCGCCTTCTCCTTTCTCCAAAATATTATTCTGCTGATGTTGCTTAAAAATTAGATTGTTAGAATCGATATATTACTAAAATAACGGAGCTACATTAACATCAAAATTTGCTGAAGACTGAAGGTTGGGTTTTCTCCACATAACGCTTATATTTTAAAGGTTAAACCTCTTTTGCAGAAGGGTCAGGCATGCATAAAAAACTCTTGATTCCAGGTCCAACTGAAGTTAGTAGAGAAATCTTAAATGAGCAAACTCATCCCATGATTGGTCACCGAGATAAAGCGTTCTCTGACCTTTACGCTGGAATAACCGCCAAATTAGCAAAGTATTTCGAGTTGCCAGCTGACTGCAAACCTACCGTTACCACTTCATCTGGCACGCTTTGGTTTGACATTGTCGGAAGAAGTATCGTCCAGAAAAAGGCGCTTGCATGCGTTAACGGTGCTTTCTCGCAGAGGTGCGCTGAAACCCTCAAAGCATGCGGTAAACCAACAGATGTACTGGAGGTTGAATGGGGTAAAGCTGTTAAGCCCGAAATGATAGCGGAAAAGCTTGACAGCGGCGAATATGATACGCTTACCGTTTGCCATAACGAGTCATCCACAGGTGTGCGTAACCCAATTAGCGACATCGGCAAACTAGTACGCAAGAAATACCCAAACATTATCTATGCGATTGACGCAGTTTCATCAATGGCAGGTGACAAAACCTTGCCCTCAGAAATCGGGTGCGACATAATTTTCGCATCAACACAAAAATGCTTCGCCCTTCCGCCCGGGCTAGCGGTTGCGCTAGTTAATGACCGTGCTATTGAGCGTGCAAAACAGATTCCGAACAGAGGCACCTACACGGACATGGTTGAAATATTCGAGTTCGAGAAGAAACATCAAACACCTTTCACGCCATGCATCCCGCTACTTTACGCTCTAGACAAGCGCATGGACTTGTTGCTTGAAGAAACATATGATAAGGTCTACCAACGACACAAGGAAATGGCTCAGTATACGCAGCAGTGGGCAAAGAAGCATTTTGAGATGTTCTCTGAAGCGGGCTACGAATCCTTAACGGTTAGCTGCATAAAAAACACACAAGGCAAGAACGTTAAGGAACTAAACCAGAAACTCGGCGAGAAAGGTTACATGATAAGTAACGGTTACGGTAAACTGGCTGAGAAAACCTTCCGCATCGGTCACATGGGCGAGTGGAACCTGCAAGGCATAAAAGAGGTCATAGGCTTAATTGATGATATTTGGGGATTAACTTGACGATTAAAATCCTCATAAGCGATGAAATATTTGAGGAAGGCATAAAAATTCTACAAAAAAAAGGCTACCAAGTAACACGCGCATGGGACACGCCAAAGTCTGAGTTGCCTAAAATAATCGCTGACTATGACGTTTTAATCGTGCGTTCAGCAACAAAAGTCAAAGGCGAACTGCTTGAGAACGCTAAAAAGCTCAAAGTCATTGGACGTGCAGGAGAAGGCTTAGATAACGTGGACTTTGAGCGCGCTAAAAATTTGGGAATAACTTTGGTTAATACTCCGCATGTTTCGTACCTAAGTGTTGCTGAATTAACTATAGGTCACTTGCTGGCTCTTGCCAGAGGCATAGTACAGGGAACTGTGAGTCTAAAACAAGGCAGGTGGGAAAAGTCAAACATGATGGGCACAGAGGTTGACGGCAAAACCTTAGGCGTAATCGGCTGTGGCTACATCGGTAAAGCTGTTGAGCGTTTAGCCATGGCGCTTGGCATGAACGTTCTCCCAGTAGAAGAATGCGTCCACGACCGCTTTGTCCCCTTAGCTGAGATGCTACGCCAAGCCGACTTCATAACGATCCATGTTCCGCTCACACCTCGCACACGCCACATGATTTCAACAAAAGAATTCAGCATGATGAAAGACGGCGTAATGATAATTGACTGCTCTCGCGGCGGCGTGGTTGACCAAGAGGCACTCTACCAAGCACTCGTTTCTGGGAAGGTGGCTGGTGCAGCACTGGATGTTTTCGAGGAGGAACCACCGCCTAAAAACAGCAAACTCTTAGCATTAGACAACGTCATTGCTACGCCGCATATCGGTGCCCAAACGCATGAGGCACAAATGAGGGCAAGCATACAAATAGCCCAACAAGTTATAAAAGCGCTGGAAAAAACTGAGAGCTGACGCACACTTGGTTGAGATTAGACCTTTCAAAGCCATAAGGTACACAAGCAAAGCTGGCAAGACTGAACGCTTAATTACTCAGCCTTACGACAAGATTGACGCTCAAATGCAGAAAGAATACTATCAACAGTCGCCGTACAATTTCTGTCGTTTGATTTTACCCATGGAACAAAACAAGTACACTGTGGCGCAACAACGCTTAGAGCAATGGCTAAAGGAAGGCATCATGGAAAAGGAAGTGGAGCCAGCCGTTTTTGTGTCTCGACAAGAATTCGCTTTGGACGGCAAAAAATCCCAGCGCACAGGAATAATCGCTGCTCTTCGGCTTTATTCTTACAGTGAAAACATGGTTTTTCCGCATGAAGGCACCTATAAGGCTCCGAAAGCTGACAGGTTAAACATGCTTCGCACGGTGCAAAAAGACCTTGAACCCGTGTTTTTGATTTATTCAGACCCACAGAAGAAGACTATTTCTTTCCTAGAGGAAGTGGCAAAGACTAAGCCTGTTATCGAAGTTACTGACCCCCTACAAGTTAGGCATACTGTGTGGAAAGTTACTGACCCACAGAAGATTAAGCAGTTGCAGGCTGATTTAAGCGATAAAACAATGGTTATCACTGATGGCCACCACCGATATGAAAGCGCGCTGGCTTACCGTGATGAAATGCGCAGCAAAGGCAACTGGACAATGGATTCAGCGTTTAATTTTCACATGTGCTATATGGTTCCTGTTGAGGAAGAAGGACTTATCGTGTTGCCAACTCACAGGTTGCTGAAAGATTACAAGTTAACAGAAGATTTGTTGGAAGTTTTCAAGTTCTTCTTTGATGTGGCAGAAATCAAGCCAACTGTTGAGGCGATAGAGGGATTCTTGGAGAGCCATGTGAACGAGCACGCGTTTGCTGTTTATGATGGCGCTAAAGCGCATGGTTTAACGCTAAAACATGACAAGGCAGTTTACGAGTTTGTAAACGCTAACGTATCTAAAGAGACAAAAATTTTTGATGTGGTAATCCTTCGAGACATCGTGTTCAAGTTTATTCTCCGAACAGGAGAGTTAAACATGGATGAGAACATTCTCTACGTGCGCTGGGCTAAGGACGCCGTTGAGAAGGTTGAGCGTGGAGAAGCCAGTCTTGCTTTTTTGGTTAATCCAATTAACGCGAAAACTGTTGCGGAGATTGCTCAGCAGCATGAGCTTTTGCCTGAAAAAAGCACGGATTTTTATCCTAAGTTAGTGTCGGGTCTGTTGCTGATGGATATTGCTTCAGGCGAGAAGCTTTGATTTAGCGAGCGCTGTCTTGGATGGCAAATGTTATCTATTTAAACATTAGAAAATAGAATCAGGCAAAATTTTGCCTTGGGGAGTAGTTTATGGGTGAAATGGAAAGAGCAGAAAGACCAGCTTTTGTACTAGACCAGATTAAACCTATAACAAAATACTTGGCTGAGCTTATCGGTACGATGGTGCTTGTGCTGATGGGGTGCGGTAGCGCGGCGATTGCAGGTACATACGTTGGGAATGTGGGGATTTCGTTTGCTTTCGGTATTGCTGTGCTGGGCATGGTTTACGCTATCGGGGGCATATCGGGTTGCCACATTAACCCTGCGATTTCAATCTCGATGTTAGTTGCCAGAAAAATAAGCGCTAAAGACGCAGTGCTCTACATTGTTTTTCAATGTGTAGGTGCCGTGATTGGTGCAGGCATTCTTTACGTTATCGTTAGCGGGAAGCCAATGTTTAGTTTAGCGGCAACGGGCTTGGGGCAAAACGGCTATGACAGTGCATCTCCTGCTGGTTATCCCATGATATCTGCGTTAATTGCTGAGGTTGTGTTGACTTTCATTTTTGTACTGGTGGTTCATGGTTCGACACATCAAAGAGCGCCTAAAGGGTTTGCTGGTTTAGCAATCGGTTTGACCTTAGTGCTAATACACTTGGTTGGGATACCGATAACTGGGACGTCCGTGAATCCTGCGAGAAGTTTAGGTCCAGCAGTTATTGTGGGTATTTTTGCAGGTGGAGAAGCACTTAGTCAGCTTTGGTTGTTCTGGGTAGCTCCGATAATTGGCGGCATTTTAGCTGCCCTTGTCTGGGAAGCTTTCAAGTAGAGCAACCAACCACTTCTTCTCTTTTTTGTTTATTTAACGAATTTTGTGGCGTGCCGCTTGAATTTTTTCTTGCAAGCAACACTGCAGAAATGGTAGGTCTCGCCATCGTAAGAAATCTTGTACTTAGCGGTGTTCTCATCAAGAACCATGCCGCAAACAGGGTCTCTAAATGACATTATTTGTTTAATAGCCTCAACCCTTGATTGCACGCTACTACCTATTATTGTTAGTGGTGCTTCGAAGGAAAAGCGTGGGCAACAAAACCTGCCCCTTTGCACAGAAGCTATTAAGAATCTTCCGTATCTGCCTTAGCAAGCTCAACCGAGACCGTGTCGTCGTGGCTTATGGCTTTTTTACGTGTTTCTTTTTTGCTTGGCGGTTCCTGTTCTCTGCCCATCATGAAGCCCTCTTCAGCAGGAGTTATTTCATCCTCATTTAGCATGTTTTCTCTTTCTTCATCATCGTAGGGGTCATCGGTTTGCTCTTGCTTTTCTTCTTTGCTTAAGGGTGGTCCGTCGTAAAAGTAAGGCGGTGGGTTCTTTGCTCTATTTTTTCTACTCATTTCCATAAACTCCTTCATTTTAAACGGTTTAGCACATGTTTTGTCTTGTCTTGGTAAGAGTGTAATTTCAATAGCTTTTATGGATATGTGACTGAGACTATACAACCACAACACATTTTTCAATAAAAAGGCTGATTTTTCTCCATCTTAATTATCTTAAATCTGACTAAAGCTTTTTATACACCCACAGCCACTTTGAGGCTGTCACATTAACTCATGTAACAAAGCTCCTAACAAGGCTTTTAGAGAAATCATGAAAAGGATCTGTGGCAGAAGAAAAATAGAAATGCAAATTCAATCATTTAGGGATTTACCACTAAATAGGGAAATCCAGAAAAGTATAGAAGAACTCGGGTTTGAAAGTCTTTTTCCAATTCAAGCTCAAGCAATAATCCCCTTGGTCGAAGGCAAAGATGTTATCGGGCAAGCTCAAACCGGAACTGGCAAGACTGCTGCTTTCGGTGTTCCCATGGTTCAACTTTTGAACCGTGAAGTCCGCGGTGTTCAAGGGCTCGTTTTGGCTCCTACTCGCGAGTTGGCAAACCAAGATGCTGAGAACATAGCTAAATTTGGTAAACACGCAAAAGTGAAGGTTTTGGCTGTTTACGGTGGAGAATCCATCAACAAGCAAATTCACTCACTATCACGCGGAGTCGACATTGTCGTCGGCACACCCGGCAGACTCATTGACTTGATGGAACGCCGTGTGCTAAACTTGGGCTCAGTTAGCTTCGTTGTTTTGGACGAGGCAGACCGCATGCTGGACATGGGCTTTATCGAAGACATCGAATTCATACTCTCGAAAACGCCTAGGAATCGTCAAACTGCTCTGTTTAGTGCAACCATTGATGAGCGAGTCATGCGCCTGTCAAACAAGTACATGAAAAGTCCAGAGAAGATTCTTGTCAGCAAAGACGAGATTGCCTTAACTCAGATGAAGCAGCTCTACACTGTTGTTAATCAAGGTGGCAAACTCAATGCACTGTGCGATATTCTCCGCAATGACGGAGTTGAGAAAGCTATTGTTTTCTGCAGAACACGCCGAGACACAAGCAGACTCCAAGACCAGCTTTACCGTAAAGGTTTCCGTGTGCAAGCGCTCCACGCAGGCTTTACTCAAGCACAAAGAGACAGGGCAATCAGCGATTTTCGCTGTGGCAGAATCAATTTGCTTATAGCAACTGACGTTGCCGCAAGAGGCTTAGACATCGAAGGCATAACTCACATAATCAACTATGACGTACCTGAAGATGCTCCAGTGTATTTCCACCGAGTGGGTAGAACTGCACGCAAAGGCGAAGAAGGCACGGCTATAACGTTGGTTAGTTACGGTGAAATGTCAAACTTTAACAACATTAAAGCGTTGACAAAGACGAAGATTGAGCAGATTAAACCATGCGCTGTTGAGGAAGATTCGCCGATTCAGAGTTTCTTCTAAAACCAACTTTTTTTGTTTTCTATCTTTAGTTAGGATAACAAAGTGCCTAACTGTAAGTTATTTTAAGACCCTCTAACTATTGATTAGTGTTTACTATGAATGTGCAATGTAAACTCTTAATCGCGGCTTTTCTCGCACTAATGCTTCTTAGCCCTTTCATGTCTATACTTGCAAACGCAGAAAATGACGGCTTCACGCTTGAGGCTGAGCAGAATTGGGACACTTACGGCGTTGGAGGCACCTGTGTTTTTGGCACGCATAACATTTTTGTCGCTGACGTTGACGGTGACGGCGCCATGGAGATACTTACGGGCGGCTTCTCATATAACACTGTCAACGGCACAAGGTTTGCCAGCCAAGCGCCGCTGAAGGTGTGGGGTTGGAATGGGCAAAACATCACTCTTAAAACCAGCACTAACTGGAACGGCAACATCTATTGTCTTTATGCTGCTGACTTGGACGGCGATGGCGTTGTGGAGATAATCACTGCTGGGTCTTTTAGGAATCAAACAGGCAACTCTACAACGGCTCTTAGAATTTGGCAAATGAAAAACGGTGAATTATCCCTAAAAGCGCATTATGAAGGCGCATCGATTGCTTCGCTTTTCGTTGCGGATGTGGATAATGACGGCGCGCAAGAAATCCTATCCGTGGGAAGATTGTACAGCGAAATCCGCAATTCCTCTCAGCTTTGCCTATGGAAATATAGCGATAGCACGTTGTCTCTTTATAAAAACGCAAGTTTGGCTTCGGCTAACGTGACAAGCGCCAATTCAGTCTACGCCTCTGACCTAAACAACGATGGCACCCAAGAAATAATCATAGGAGGCTACGCTGGAGAACTCGCCGACAGCAAAGGGCAACTTAGCCTTTGGCAATGGAGGGGTCAAGAGCTTGGTCTTTTGGCAAATCAGCAGTGGCAGCTTGTCGAAGGCTTAACCGCCAAAACCATCGCTGGAGGCACGCAAGGCAACACTGCGGTGTATAACGTGAAAGCAGGCGATTTGGACGGCGACGGCAAAAAAGAGGTGGTTACGGGCGGATTTGCCTATGACGGCGAGCAGGTTAATGCGCAGATTAAGGTTTGGCGCTGGGATGGGGACGCTCTGATGGAGAAAGCCAGTCAGGAATGGGCAACTGATTACCTTACTGAAGTTAAGTGTGTCACCTTAAACGATGTTGACGGCGACGGCAAAACCGACATTGTTGTAAGCGGGATAACGGCGGCTGAGGGCAGTTTTAACAATCCTGAAGCAGCCCATGACCGTGGTCAACTGCGAGTGTGGGGTTTTGATGGGGCAGCGTTGGTGTTAAAATATAGCACGGAGTGGAGTTTTGATGATGGTTCCTGCGCGTGGAACGTAGGTAGCGGCGACGTGGATAACGATGGCGTAGTAGAGATGATAACCATTGGTTGTTCGGCTCTTGGCAATTTATGTGACCCTGACATGCGCATATGGTCTCTGCCACAAACGGAGGCATTCCCCACGTACATTGTGTATGTTGTTGCCGTTGTCCTGATAGCGAGCGGCACATCAGTGTTCGTTTTGATGGTTTATAAAAGGCGAAAAAGCAAAGTGATGCTTTAGTCAAGAAAGTTTGACTAAACCCAAATGTGCGGTTAGTCAAGAAACTTTGACGAGAACATATTTAGGCTAAAGTTGTGCGTGACTATCATTGATTAACGTTGCATAAGAGCAAAACAACCGCCCAATCCATTACGGCACTTGTTATGTTAGCCTTGATTGCAGTGGCAGTTCAGCCGCAGTTAGCCAGCGCCAATTATTATCCGCCGCCCTCCATCGAAATTTTCTCCCCCATCACCCCAGCCGTTTACAATGAGTCCTCTGTTCGCCTCTATGTTAGGGTTAATGCTCTGCCAAGCGAATCCAGCAGCATTAAGCGCATTAGCTATAGTTTGGATGGGAAAGCCAACGTCACCCTTACCAATATAGAAAAAACAGAGGAGGCGTATTGGACATCTACGAAAGGCGTTATTGCAAGAGGCAACGGCTTTAGCGTAAACACCACTTTGGACAATCTTTCTGAGGGCAAGCACACGCTAATTGTGTATTCGCATGCTGTTGACGGCACGGAAATGTCTAGGTCAGTGGAGTTTACGGTTGACTTTGATTATGTGCCGCCTGAAAATCCTTTTGGGTTACCTGATAACTTTCCCAACGGCACCACAGGGTTACCACCCGCAACTTCCCAAACCGCAACACCCCTACCAACAACAAACACAGGTATTCTTCCCCTCGAAAACCCCGTGCCCTACATAATAATAGCCTACGCCTTGGCAGCATTGGTAGCGAGCGTGCTATTTTTTCAGACGAGCAAGAGGAGGATTAAGGTAAAATGCGGGCTACCAAAAGAACAATCTTGTCACTTTCACTTTTGACCTTGCTAGTACTGCTTTTAGCAGGGGCTCATTTCACAAGTTTTTCATCGGCAAATTTCTTCCCAGACCCCGGTCCAGACTTGCCACGAATCTACATTAGAGCCAGCGGAGATGTCGAGCCAGCCACAGCCCCCATCGAGCGAGCAGGTGAAGTTTACAAGCTTACAGGCAACATAGCCATGCATACGCTTGTGATTCAGCGCGATAATATTGTTCTTGATGGTTCTGGCTACTTGATGGAGGGCAACAAAAGCTGGATGGGGCTCGCTCCAAGCTGGGGCGATGCGGGCAACAACGGCATAATCATCACAGGACGAAACAATGTTAACATTACTAACCTGAACATCGAAAGGTTCAGCTCTGGAGTCAGAATTTCTGGTTCCTCACACATCAGCATAGTCGGCAACAGTTTTGACGAGGAAACCGCAGTTTTTGACAGCCCCATGGGCATAGTAGCTGAAGCCTCCTCGCATGTCCTAATTGAAAACAATAGTTTTAGCCGAATTTATGGTCCAGCTATTGCCTGCAACGGCACAAACATCACAATCAAAGGAAACACTCTAACCGACATAATGGACGGCATTGATGGCAGCATAGCTCTTCAAGGCTCATCAAACACAATAACAGATAACTTCATCCAGACTGCCTCACCGTCAATCAGACTGGGCTCAGCATACTCAAGCATAATCGCAAGAAACCACATCACAAGCAGCATATCCTTCATTAGTGCCTCAAACAACCAAATCTACCAAAACAACCTCACAGGCATACGACTCATCTTTAGTTCAAACAACACCTTTTTCGGCAACAACATGACAACCAACGCGGTGGATGATACTGTAGCGCTTGACCAAGGAACCACAAACAACACCTTTTACGCAAACACTTTCCCAACAAACTGCACTATCCGAATTCAGGATGCAGGAAACACTTTCTGGGACAACGGCACCATAGGCAACTACTGGGCTGACTACAACGGCACAGACAGCAACGGCGACGGCATAGGCGATTCCCCATACATAATAACCGCAGTCAGATGGGACAACACCGTTGGCGGAGACGTGAGCTTTGTTGCTGGACAAGACAACTACCCCCTTACTGCCCCTTACAACGAAAACAATTTTAGAAATGATGCTGCTCTGCCTCACGCTAAGCCTTCTCTGACAATAATTGCCGCTATTTCTATTGCAGTCATTATTGCCGCGGGTATTGGCTTTCTGATCTACCTCAAGAAATTCTATAAGGGTGGCAAACTGTGAAAACGGTATTAGGGCTAATTTTCATTTCACCACTCTTTTTTGCGATGTTGGGAGGGGTAAAAGCAGTGCAATACGATTATGGACAATTCGAGGGGTTGCCCTATGACCCCCCTCTAGTAACCATAAAGTCTCCTTCCTCAAATGGTATATACCATGTATCAGACGTTCCCTTAAACGTCACAGTCCAGATACGTGGATTCATCTATCATAATCTGGAGACCTTAAGATGGCTTAATTACAGTTTAGACGGCCAAACTGCTATTCTAGTGGCGCTAACGGAACCTTCAGAAATATCTCATTTGCCTTACCCAGTTTACGGAAACGCTATGTTAACTAACCTATCCGACGGGAACCATACTCTTACGATTTATGGTGAAACCGCGGTTGGTGGTTTAACTGGTAACTTTAATGAAACAAGTTTTTTCAGAGTAGACACCTCAACTAATATTGTTAGAGAAGCTTCCCCCATCTTTTGGGTTACGGCTCCGATTGCGATTGCACTCATCGGTTTAGCACTGGTAATCTCCTTAAAGAAAAAACGGGGACTCACATGAAATGTTCAATTATCGTGATTGCTAGTTTGATAGTTCTTTATAGCAGAAAACGCCGAAGAGAGGTAAAACAGGCGTGAAGAAAACAGTTTTAAAACTAACAGTAATTTCAGTATTAATAGTTACAGTCTTAGTTGTCTCCCAATTTGGAAGTAGCCTATGCAACTTTTTTCCTGAAATACCACCCATAAACACTGTTTACATCCGAACCGACGGCAACATCGAGCCTTCCACAGCACCCATAACAAAAGAGAATAACGTTTACACTTTAAAAGGTGACTTAACCAACACCACGGTAAAAATTGAGCGAGACGGCATCATTCTTGATGGAGCAGGCTACTCAATCATTGGGAACGACATCCTGTTTTACGCAGGAGTCGATATATCAAACAGAACCAACACCACAGTCAAAAACCTAGTTATCAAACAGTTCGGCACTGGAATACTGATGGAAAATGCATCAAGGAACACTCTGACAGAAAACAAAATAACCACTTACCAAGCGTTTAGCATGATTAAAGCTGACAACAACATCATAGTGAGCAACACAGCAACAAACGTGGGCTATGGAATCGTTGGAACTGGGTCATACAACCAAATCACGGATAACAATTTTGACAGCAATTCATCGGATGGTGATTATGGCATGGGCATCAGTCTGGAATCAAGCAATAACAACACGTTAAGCCGCAACAATATCAGTCGCGGAACGGGCATTAACTTAGCCAGATGTCACAACAACACCATTTCAAACAACACCATAATAGGCGGTGGCACAGGAATAACCTTGACAATGTCATCATGCAATCTAGTTTTTCGCAACATCATAACAAGTGTGGGCTCCACTGCCCTACAATTCTCATCAGAATGCTTCAACAACATTATTTTTGAGAACACATTCGAAAAAAACACATGCGCCATCGCTCTTTGCTACTACAGTGTAGAAGAAGCGCGCCCTGAAAACGTTTACAATAATACCCTCTATAGAAATTCATTCGTAAACAACGTCAATAATGTTCGGAGTGCAAAAGGAACACCAGTAAATTATTGGGACAATGGAAAACAAGGCAACTTCTGGAGCGACTATACAGGAATAGATAACAACAATGACGGAAAAGGGGATACACCGTATATTATTGACGAGAACAACCAAGATAACTATCCACTTATGGCTCCTTATAGCGTTGAAAATGATGCCCTTGTACTGCCTCAGGCTGAGCCTTTTCTGATTATAATAGCCGCTATTTTTGTTGCAGTCGCTGTTGCCGTGAGTGCTGGCTTGCTTTTGTTCTATCGCAAAAAGAAGCAAAGGGAGGCTATGCAAACGTGAGGCGTTTAGCCATACCACTCATCCTCATTACCGCACTCTTAATTACAGCAGTGGGAACAACGTTTGTTAGTTTGGCAACCGCAAACCCCTATGCTCCATTGCATCTGCCGAAAATCACAATTAACAGTAATGGCAGCGTGAGCCCTGAGAATAACTCTTACATTACCAAGACAGGAAATACCTACACACTTACAGCAGATATAATTCGGGAATTCTCAATTGAGATTCAATGTAGCAACATTGTGTTTGACGGTGCTGGACACTTAGTAGGATGTTGCAGTTAACGGTTCGTTTAGTATTGACGGGTATCCTGCATATTACGTGGATGTCGGTATTAACTTAGTAGATGTCCATAATGTCATTGTAAAAAACGTGAAAGTAATAGCCAACAACATTAACACCATCAATCTTCAGGTTAGTTCCAACTGCCAAATAATAGGAGTAACAACCAGCAAAAACGTCAGAATACTTGGCGATTTCAACACAATAACCGAAAGCAATACAGGCGTATCCGTTTACTCAGGCAACAACAATTTGATTACACAAAACAACATCACTTACGTTTTCGTTGGTAGCGATTGCTATTCAAACAGATTCTTCCAAAATAATTTCTTTCTAAGTGATTATCCCGGATTTTTCACAGAAAGCCTATGGGACAATGGTCATGTTGGCAATTACTGGAGCAACTACACGATAAAGTACCCTAACGCTTCAGAGGTAGGAAACACAGGAATCGGCAACACGCCATACTATATAGAAAGAGGACTTTACACGTCAAAGAATTATCCAAACCAGAAGAACATAGATCATTATCCACTTATGCACCCTTGGGGAGCGCCTGCTGTTTCGATTTTCAACTTAGAGAACACTACTTATTTTGGAAGTTTTCTTCTAAACTTTAGCGTGAGTAAATCCGTCGCTTGGATTGGCTATAGCCTTGACGGACAAGACAATGCAACAATCACCGAAAACGTCACCCTCAACGGATTATCCAGCGGCTCTCACACCATAAGAGTATATGCGAAAGACCCGTTCGAAAACATAGGCGCATCCGAAATCGTGCCCTTCACCATAGCTGAACCTGAGAGTTTTCCAACGGTTATAGTCGCAACTATTTCTACAGTCTCAATAATCATCGTGGCTATTAGTTTGCTTTTGCTCCGCAGAAAATATCATGAAGCAATGAGTACACCTACCTAAAAGGCACCCTTCCTCGCATCCAAGGACTCTTTTTGCACTTCCTTTTCCCATCTTAGCAGGGGATTATCAGGTTTACAAGTAAATTATAAATCCTAACAAGTCGCTTAATTTTGTTATGGATAAATTGGGAAAGTATCTCTCAATATGCTTGGTTGTAATCTTAGCGGTGTCAAGTCCACTGATAGTTGAATCAACTAATGCCCAAGCAACAACAACACAAAAACCAACGCCGCCAGAATTTACCTTAACATTCAATCCAGCATCAGAAAATATAACCCATATAGACTCATTTACGGGAACTAAGACATATGAAATTGTGGATAAAAGCACCATAGAAGTCAAGATAAAGAACCAACCTTTTATAAAAAACCTAAACGGTGTGAATTATTACCTGTATTATAACATATACGTAACAGGTCATTTCGACCCTTCAAATCAAAATGATTGGCGATACTGTTACAATTTCCCATATAATTTTACAGAGACTTCTCCCTATCCAAAAACTCTCGAAGCAACTAAATCCGAATATACGATAGTATCAATCGAGGGTGATTATCCATCTCGCTCCCAGATTGATGTACATGTGGGTGCAATGTTAATGCATGATGGGCAATTCAGAGTATATGATTATATTGGAGATTTGACTGGACATTTAGTGTCAGGCGTAGTTCAAGGCGAAACAAGCGGTAGCGTACAAACATTTACTATACCTGAACACCTGACTTCCTCAACTGATTCACCCAATCCTACATCAGCAATCACTTCGCCGCCTACCTCTGTTACGCCTAATCCAACTGAAAATGAAGGCTTGATTTCAATACCTTTAGTAACTTTTACCGCTATCATTGCGATTTTTTTGTCAATCATAATAATATTATTAGTCCTGATATTTTTCAGAACACGCAGACACCCCCTATCAGCCTCTCAAAGTGTATAACTAGAAAAACGAAAATTTTATTCACTTTTCCGTTGATCCAGAACAACGTTATCCAAAGTCACAAAAGCAATAATAGCGGTCTCATTTGACCCCAAGTATTGGTATGCAGCATCACCAAAAATCGACATTATTGTTCCTTTGAACGCTCTTACCTCGCCAGCATAAAGCGGTTCCGTAATAGTACCGTTTTCGTAAGTACCATCAAAAAAGTAATTTCCAACTTGGACCTCGCTATTGTTATGGAACATTTTAACGGTCAATACTAAATCACTCACGTTTTCTACGCCTTTATTCTCTATTGTTAGATTAAAGCTACAATCCATAACCAAGCCGCCTACGTAACTCCACCCTTTGTTTATTGAAAAGTTAGTGATCTTTATGTTTAGTTGATTTTGTTTAGGAACGTTTGAATTATTTGCTTGAAACAAAAGCGCAAAAACCGCTACCGAAATTGCGATTATTAAACCGATTGAAATTATAGTATAAACAATCTTTTTCATTGGGTAGGTTGTTTGAGTCAAGCAGTTTTCAACTAATTTGCATTTTATCAAAAATTAGCTCTGATTAATCCTGCTAAAAAGACTTTTTGTCTATGTTTATGAACTAAAGCTTAAGGCTTAACTCAAGGTTTCTATACAAAGCAAAATAGAAGCAGCTCAATCCCTAAAAAATTAACTTTGTCCTAAAGGACAGAACTGCGACATCATCCCCCGTTAATAATACAAACAAAGCAGTTCTCTAGTTTCTTCTAATCATAAGGCACAAAAAATTTTTGGCATAGGATAGGGGGGGTCATGGCAGAGCAACAAAACCGATTCTATAGATATGTGGTTTTTTAGGCTTCTCTAACATGCCTTCACAACTACACCAAGTCAAACTCAACATTAAGCCATGTATGGCTTGTGAAGAAAAAAGCTTATCTCACAACCTAACAGGCGTAGAAAAACAATGCAACAGCAAAACGCAACCAGTTTCTCAAGCAGACTTGTGATAGGATTAAAACGTTTTTTCTCACACAAAGCAAATTAAGTTAGTTTATCAGTTGTTAGACCTAAAGAAGGATGTGGGAAAGATAGGGTTGCTCAAAAATGCCCTGCGCAAACTGCAAAATAGCGCTCCAACAATGGACTTCTACAAGCACAAGCACGGCGAATGCGCAAATTTTGATAATGGAAAATGCAAAGCAGCACACTTCACTAATTTAAACCCTAAAGAAACAGCCTGCCCACACTTCAAACCTAAACAGAAGGCAGAAAAATAGTTTTAAAAAAACTGCATTTGCCCCTCCACAACTTGAAAAAGCGCCCACAACCAACAACCAACCCAAAACAAACCCAAAAACCAAAAACACACCAAACCACACAACCCACCACTTGATGATGCACTAAGAGCACACACTCATCATCTACTACTAAAAAAACAAAACAACAACGTGAAACCATGCACAAACCAAACACAACAACAAACCACACCAACCAAACCGCGCCTCAACCAAATATCGCTCAGACACTACATTGACTCGACATCTCAGGCGATTGGTGGCCGCAGGCTGAACTGGTCGACCGAAGTCTTCCAACTTACACCCCGGCTCCATCAAACCCATCTTCTATGGGAGCCTTCGTCCCGGTAAACGGGAATGGCTGCCTCTTTTCGGGAGAGGCTTCGAGCTTAGATGCTTTCAGCTCTTATCCACAACGGCGTGGCTGCCCGGCGACTGCCTTATCAGACAACCGGTTAACTAGAGGCCACAGCGTCCCGTTCCTCTCGTACTAGGGACCC
>JAOZHV010000020.1 GCA_026014725.1 Candidatus Bathyarchaeota archaeon
TCCAAGCAGCGCTTCAAGGCGCTTAACGCCAGATTCAGCCTCAGCTTTTTCTTTTTCCACTTCGGGCTGGCGTTTTAGAGCACCTTCAAAAGAGCTTTTCTTGTCACGATAAACCTCAATGACCTCTTTCATTCCGTTCCAAGCGCGCTCTAAGTCCTCGACGCCAAGCAGTTTGGAGATCAACTCTTTTCTTTCCGCCGGCTTTGCATTGACCAGCGCCTCAATCTCGCCCTGCCGCACATAAATCGACTGCAGAAACATGTTCTTGTCAAGAGCCAGAACCCGCCTGATCTCTTCGTCAGACGCTCGAGCCGTAGTCGATTTGATTAGTTTCTTTCCATCCACAATTTGATAGAAATTACAAACTGGAACCCTGTTACGCTCCAACGAACGCTCCACAGTGTAGGCGACGCCGGCCTCAGTAAAACCGAGAGCAACCTTACATTTTTTAGCCTTAGAATTTATCAGGTTCTCCTTTTTCCCCCGATTTTCAGAGTCGTTGAAAAGGGCAAAGCTTATGCCATCCAAAATCGAGGTTTTGCCTGCTCCATTCGGCCCAACGATTATGTTTATGCCGTAGCCAAAATCAATCTGCGACTTCTTATGGGAAATGAAGTCTTCAAGGGTAATCTGGGTCAGAATCATGCTGGAGTCTCCCGTTGATAATAGTCTTCTGCAACAACTTTGGCTTCCTCAACATCACCTAACCGAAGGTGACGCCAAAGCTCCAACGCTAAACCTGAAACCGCAGGCTCCTTGAAGTATTCCTGAATCACCTGACTAACTTGGAAAGCACCAGACTTAACTTCTGGAAGCTGCTCCACAGCTTCATCAAGAAACTCCTGCCTAAACTGCAAAACGAAACCTGCCAAACGCTCATTCAAAGCTGAATAGACACTTTGCCTATCGATGTTTTTTCCTTCAATCTTGACATGAACAAGAGGCTTCTTCTCAAAACCACCAAGCGACTTCACGAAACGCTCAAGCTCTTCGTCTAAACACGAATACTTCAATTTGACCTCAAGCTGATGCCTTATACATTCAAGATTAACAGGTTGTACATCAACCCTGCCCTGTTCCACATCAACTATGAAAAAGCCTTTGCCATTTTTCCTCCACTCATCAACTTCGCTTCGGCTGATGATCTCGCTGGAACCCGGATACGCCAATTCACCCCTGCCCACTGAAGCCTTAATGCGAGAATGCAAGTGCCCCATGGCAACATAATCAAAATTCTTAGGAACATCATCTAACCCAAGCTCAAAAGCGCCTTCGTAGGGAAGAAACCTGTCTATACCCTCATGCAAGAGCAGAACAGCAACTTTGCCGCTTAAATCAAGGGCTGCAAGCTTCTTCAACTCTTCCTGCATGATTGCACGGTAGGTTCGACTCACGTTGGACAGCCCTGCAACCATAACATCTCGTCCACCCACAGAAAGGACCTGCTGCTGGGCGCTCCAATTTACTCCTAAAATTTGAATTTGGTCATCAAACAAGCATTGAGGCGCCAACCCCTGACTCTTAGGTCTATCATGATCACCTAAAACCGCGAAAACCTTAGTCTTTCCCCCAATCTTTTTCAGAAACTTTTTGAATGCGCGATAAGCCTGAGGCGTCGGCCTAGGCGAATCAAAAAGGTCTCCCGTGTGAACAACAATATCAACGTGCGCCTCTAAGATTTTTTCCCCGATTTCTTCAAGACAGCTGTAGATGTCACGCTCTCTTTCTTCCAAGCCATACTGCTTGTAACCAAGATGCGTATCACTTAAATGTGCAACTCTAACCATTTACGAGGTCTCCTACTCTGAATCAGTCATAAAACCCTGCAGTTCACTTCTCAAACGGCTACTCTCGTTCTCAGCGGTCTCTTGACTCGCCTTTTCGATGGCAGCCTTCATCTTAGCCACGATATCAATGTCGCTGCCGCCCTCCTTAGTACGCCGCTTCTTAATCTTGACCATCACTGGAGCACGAGTCATCTCGCCAACAATCACCGCTTCACCCGTATTCAAACCAGGCAAATCACTCAGCAACGTCTGCCCTAACCGCTCTGAACTCTTAGCGATCGCCACTTGATCGTCAGGATTAGTTATCCGCAAGATAATTTGACTGTTACATTGGCTTAAGGCATCAGGATGAATCTTTGAAGGCCGCTGAGTGATAACCACCAAGAAGACACCGAACTTCCGACCCTCAGCCGCAATTTTCTTAATAATTCGGCTAGAATCAGTCCGCCCCTCACAGGGAATAAACCGATGTGCCTCTTCCACAAAAATGAAAACTGGAAACTCTAACTCGTTGCTTGAAGCCCTCTCATAAATATCCGTCAAAATACTATACGCAATGTAATCTGCCACTTCATCACTCAAACCTGACAAATCCACAACAGACAAATGCTGAGGCCTAAGCATCGCGTCTATACTGGTTGACGCAGAAGTGAAAACATGCATCTTCACAAGCTGCTTAATGTACTTCTTAGCCGCCTTTGCCCCTGGAATCTTACGCTTAACGTCACCTTCAAGGTCCTTCCACTCATCAGAAGCATCCAACTCTTCAAGAAGGTCTTCTGGCTGAAACACCTCTTTTTCGGCTTTCACAAACTCAAACGCCTGCTCAAGACCCTCTCGAATACTCGTCATGGACTTTCCAATGTTAGCAATCAAACAGATTTCATCGATATCCAAGTCGGAAAAACAGATTTCATACGGCGAAATTCTACCAACTTCGCCTTCTGAATATCGACCTGTACTCGCAGGATTCCTAAAAACCGTTATCCGATCCGACAATTCATGACGCTTACCATCAGCAGCGCGCCCCAAAAACACGTAGTCAGCATGAGGATCCAACATAACCACGGTTCCGCCTTTAGCAAGCAACTCATCCGCAAGAATACCCGCCAAATACGTTTTCCCTGAACCAGTCTGCGCCAACACTGCCAAATGCCGTCGGAACCCCTTAATCGACAACGCCACAGGAACCTCGCTTCGAGTAATCAAGTTACCAATCTGGATAGCCTCAGCTTGCGAATAGTTGTAGAATTTCTCAAGTAACTCAGTGGGAGCAACATAAACAGGCTTCCCAGGCGTTACAGCCTTCTTTGGCAACTGCAACTCTCCCTTATCAGCGAGGTAACCTAGAACTCGAGCTTTTCCCCAAACCTTGCTGTCAGCCAACCCAGACTCAATCAACTTCTTGATAATGTCAAAGTCCAACTCCTTCGTCAAAGCTTGACTAGCAGAAATAACCCTTTCCACCTGAGCCACAACTTCAACTCGCTTAACCACGCCCTCTTGATCCTCGTCCGAATAAGCCATCAAATACTCCCAACGAGAAGGCATTTCACTGGGTTTAGACGAAAAGAAAAACTCGTTAGAACTTGCTTCGCCAATTATCACGCCGACTTCTTTAAGGGTACTTGACACGTCTATAGCTCCTCCCACGAATTATTTTTTCCCCAAACAACTTTTCAAGGTAGGGAACATAGATATTATCAACCGTTTTCTTCTTAAGCCTGACTCTCTCATCCACATTCTTCAACCACAGGTTATGGCAATCTAACCCGCAATAACCCGTCGCTAA
>JAOZHV010000021.1 GCA_026014725.1 Candidatus Bathyarchaeota archaeon
AGGCCGAGGTCTCTTTTTACCTTTGCAATCCAGCAGGTTTTTATATACATTTAAACCCCCTTTTAATTAAATTGAGTTTACTTAGTTGAGTATTATATCCAAGTTAGCGGTTAAAGCTCAAGGTAAATTATTCGATAAAAAAAGTAGGGTAAATGCACAGAATAAACGATTAAAGGTAGAACATAAATACTTTATATTGAAACAGAGTTTCAATATTTTCCGCTTGACAAATTTTTTAATCCAAGTATACTTTTTTCAAATAAAAAAATTTTCGTAGAAAATTCGAAAGTGTGATTAAAAAACAGCCCGCTGATTGATACTGATTTTGAGATTAATATGTGGATGCGGAAGTGGAAGTAGAAGTGGAAGTTGAGAAAACAGCAAAGAGAAGGGCGAAGCGGGCTAAGTGGATGCGGAGTTTTTGTGGCTTTTTACTTTTTTTGTTAAAAAGCCATCGCGGTAGTGGTCCGCGTTGCTAAAACCGTTTTAGTTCTAAACAATGCAAAGGGTAATTTATGCAAAAAATGGGTATTCACGAAAAGTCTAATATTTTCTATGCGTTAGAATATGCAACGTCGGAGTGGGCGCGAGGCTTTGGGGTATCGAAACGAGAAACATACAAAAAAAATGGCGGCACATCCCCATTTACACATAGCAACTCGACGTTTAACAGATATGCAGGAGTAGCAAAACAGTTGTGCGGATACCTTAAAGAGCAAGGTGTAAACAGAATTGACAGAATAACATATGAAAAAATTCAAAGCTTCATAGATAAAAAAATTGAAAAAGAACTATCTCAAAGCACCATAAAGGTAAATCTTTCCGCCATCGAAAAATTTTGCGATACAATCAATCGAAAAGATATTTCTGACAAATTGAGAGATAAGTATTCTGATTTCTATTCAAAAGCGAAACCGTCTGGTCGAGCGATCGCTTTTGCTAATCCAGAAAGATTAATTGAGAAAATATACGCAAAGAGTGAAACGCACGGGATTGTCGCAGAGTTGCAATATTTGACAGGAGCACGCATTGGGGATGTGAAAAAAATTGAAGTTGACAGAGAGAGACAAGTTGTGAATATAAACGGTTCAAAAGGTGGTCGAGATAGAAGTATTGATTTTTCAGATAGACAAGAGAAATTAGAACGTATAGCTAACCTAAAAGAAAAACTTAACAGTGCAATTAGAGAAACTGGTTGGAAAGAAATTAGAGAAAGTTACTACAACAGCGTAAAGTCTGCTTGTGTAAGCTGCCAAGAGCTCTATTCTGGCGCACATGCATTTAGAGTGAACTATGCGGTAGAAAGACACAATGAGCTCG
>JAOZHV010000023.1 GCA_026014725.1 Candidatus Bathyarchaeota archaeon
TTCGGTTAGTGCGTTTCTGGTTAGGAGTTGTTCTGGGTTCATTCCCCATGCGCGTATAATTTCTTTTAGGGCGTCGATTTTGCTGATGTTTGTTTTTTGTTTTATTGATAGTCCTGAGGCTGCGTATATGTTGCGGAGTTTGTCTATGCCTATGCTTTGGATGTCGTGGTAGGTGTCTACGGTGTGGCCCATCATGTAGTCAACGTAGTCTGGTTGGACGCCTAGGGCGAGTAGTTGTGTTTTGAAGTATTTACGTAGGCTGTGGACTCTGAGGTCGTACATTCTGCCTTTGCGTTCTTTTAGGAGGTCTGCTTTTTGGTAGAGTTGGTGGATTAGTTTTCGGATTTGTTTTGGTCCTATGCTTTTTGGGTTTTTTCTAGTTTCGTCTCGGATTAGTGGTGAGTTGTCTGTGAGGTTTTCTGGCGGTAGCTTGATTGTGCCTTTTTTTAGAATTATTTGGGGGGATTGTTATCTCGCCCGCCTCCAGAAGGTCCACCTCCTGGTCGTTTTGTCGGCCATCCGCCTTTACCTTTGCCCACTTCTTTCACCTCCTCCAAAGCATTGATGCTTAGAAATCACCAAGGGTAAATTCCGCCTCTCTTTTCATATTTTTGAACATCTACGATTTGCGAAATATTGCACTGGTTGACATCTATAAGTGGAGTTAAGACTCTGTTTGTTCCATCTCGGTTGCTCATAGCCATGCCACTGGGAGATATCATAAAATATGAGTCAATCATCTCCTGATTTCCCTCAAAAACTGGTGTTATTCCTTCGATATCTTGATTAAGCGTTTTGAAATGATTAAACTGCTCATCTGTTATGGAAAGCTCGTCGAAATGGGCGTCATTTTGACCGCCTATATGTAGCACTTGGAATACTTTCCATCTATCAGGCTTAAGCCTTATTATGAGTGATCGCATATCTTCCATCCAATTTAGCCTGGTCACTGTTGTGTTAATCTTCAACTTAATGCCAGTCTGGTGAATGATCTCTGCAAGCTCAACAATCTTCTTCACATGACCGCCGTCTCCCCTACCTAATGCCTCTTCAACCGCCTCATGAGCTGAATCTATAGAGAGACCTATCCAATCAACAAAGGGCAATATTTCAAAAATTATGTCTCTGTTCAGGTGGTAGCCGTTTGAAATAATCGAAACCACAAAGTTCATGCTGTTAGCTAGCTTGATTAAAGGGAATAACAAAGGATGAAGAAGAGGCTCCCCTCCAGTGAAGTTTATTTTGCCAATTTCCAATGCTTTGAGTTTTTTCAGAATTTGTTCGCCGCATGCAAGATTTCTAATCTCTGAGTCTAGTTGTTGAGCAAAACAGAAACGGCAGTTGTAGTCGCATCTTGCGGTAATGTGCCAGTTTGCTGACTTGACCTTACTTTCTCCCATCTGCGCGCACCACAACACTATTGCTCAATAGTATTGTACAAAACTGTTAAATATAAAAGGTTTTCCATTATCTATAGAAGCACGTGTCTGACCCATTATACCTTGAGTATGTTGAATACTTCAAGCAACACCCAAGCGCCCAAGAATACTATTACAGAGTAGGCAAGGAGAGCAGCGCTTCTGCCAAAGAATTGTCGAAGAAAATGGGTCTCTCTATTCAGACAGTGACTAATGCCCTAAGAGACTTAGAAAGAATTGGCCTTCTCAAGAGTGAGAAGTCAGGAAGGGTCAGGGTCTATACACTAAAAGACCCCCGACTTTTCAAAGGCCTTTCATCTGTCAGGTACACTAGATATGCTCGTTTCGCGTCGCATAGAAGACACGAAGACTTTGTCTCAAAGAGCATATTCAACCAACACATGGAAAAATGGATCAGGTACCTTGCAGATATAATGGAAGGAAAACTTTACGCTGATCAGACGTTTTACACGCACATTCTTCACATCCTGAAAGTTGATTATGTAATCGAAAGTCAGACAGGTCAGAAACTAATCTTGATAATTAACGTTCGGACCAATCCAGAGGTGGAAGCGGTCGTGGCGAGAGTGCTTTCGCTTGTTCTCTCAGGAGACATCAATCCGAACATAGAGTCCATCCTTTCTGTTTTTCTTATAAATAGAGACCGGCAGCCTCAAACACTCGAAGAGCAAAGAATCGAGAGTGACTTCATAGAGTTTATCAGAACCACGTTTGGTATGCTAAGCGAAACAGCGCGCAAGTATCAAGTTTTAACGCAATACATCATAGAAACTGTTCTTCCTGGAGATGTCGAGAAGCCTGAATTCTCGGAAAAATTAAGCAATGCAATCACGCGAGCATTGCCTTACAGCGGGAAGGAAGCATTGCCAGGCGAGGTCAACAGTTGGTTAGAGTTGAGTAATGTTTTTGACAGACGTAACAGAGCCTTTGACTCAGTTCAAAAAAAGATCAGTCAGAAACACATGTGGCTAATTTCCCCTTGGCGGGAGATCCTGCCTAGAGACAAAGCGCTGAGCCAAGTCCTGTTTCCTCAGGGACTCCTGGAATCAATGGGCTTGAAGGTCGGGGATGTCTTCGTGGAAGAAGGTTGCCAAGAAGGATTATTCACAATTGCAGCTGCCAAAATTGTGGGGGAAAAAGGCAAGGTCTATGGAATAGAGGTTGCCCCAAACTTAGTTGAAAAAATAAGGAAACAATTAGATCAAGAGAAACTGCAAAATGTAATTCTAGTTAACGATTTCCCAGAAAAAACCATCCTAGAGCATGGTGTTGCAGACATTGTTTTCTTTGGAGCAGTTCTAAATGAGATGTACAATCCGTTTAGATCGATGAAAAACGCACGTGCAATGCTCAAAGATTCAGGAAAACTTGTTATCCTTGAATGGAAGGGACGTGACCCCGATTGGAAACCATCAAGAGAAGAACAGCCAGATGCGCCTCTCGGACCGCGCTATGAGGACAGATTGGACAAGAAGCTCATAATCAGATGGGTCAAGGAGGCTGGGTTCAAAATAGAAGAAGAAAAGGAATACAATTTCTACCTGTATTCAATAATCGCTACTAAACAATAACTCTTCGCGACAAAAATGCTGCTGCGAGGATTTCAGGTACTTTAAGAAACGTAGCTTCTACTTCCCTCACCAGAGGAAAAGGGCACCTGATCTTCACCGTCCAAACAGCTGAGTCTAGTTATAGCCTGGGTAAGCTTGGATAAGTCGGCTCTGAGCTCTCCAAGTTGCTGCTCAATATTTCCAACCCGCTCAGGCATCTGCAAATACTCAATAACTGCATCCTTCTGCAAATGCTCCAACTCACCCACGTTCCAACTGTGATCAATCTTGCGCTTTTCCGTCCTGACGGTGAAGTAGCGCCCGAACAACGTAGCCACAGGATCTTCAACAGCCATCTCTCCGGCAACAACTTTTCCCTCACCCAAGACACATCCGTACTTGCTGACCAATGCATCTCGAACTCGATTGGCTAAATTCATCGCAAGATTGGTAACTTCAATCGGGGTCTTGCCACGGATAACCTCAACATGCACAATCCAGCTGCGAGTAGTCCTGCGAACTCGAACGCCTAATTCAGTTCCCAATAAAGCCGTCCAATTAACAATTTCTACCTTCTTGAAATTCTCAGGAGCCAAGCCAGCCGCAATAATCTCGTACGCTACTTGGCACTTGTCAAACCTGTACAGCCTTGCAGGAAAAACCGTGCCCTCACATGACGCGAGCAGGTTTTTACTTTCAGACGTCAGCTCGTAGAAGACGACGTTGCTCCGCTTTTCACGGCGAATAAGCCTGCACTGCTCAAGCTTTCTCACATAGTACCACGTATGTTGACGGCTCAAACCGATGATACGACCAGCCTTGGTTGGGTAGTCTCCGATGCCTATCCGCATAAGCAGCGGAAGAACCCACGTGCGAACAGTCTTGGTGTCAAATTTTACTCTAGACTTTGGAGAACAAACGTTTTTACTTCCAGAAAACTTTGACAAAAACACTCACCTACTCGATGTCAATTACTTTTTCACTTGACTTTTCAGGCAAAGCCGCCAATTGCTGAACCTCGTTTATTCGAGGAATAATTAGGTCTTTCAGCGTCTTCTGACCATCGTTCGAAGCAATGTAGGGAAGAAACGCGGCGGTCTTGGAACTCTGAAGCAAGTAAGCAGCTTCCAAATGAGATTTAATGAACCAATACATCACACGCAAGCTAATGTCCCAATTAACGGATTCAGCCTTAGAGCGAGTCTTATGATCCCAAATAGTAGGCGCCTCAACCTTAGCAGAAACTTCAAAAGGTGAACCGTCGATTTCCTCAACTATCTTTAACAGAACAAAGACATCATTGTGTTCTGGGTCCCAATGCCAAAACACATCTTTAACGCCCCACTTGGCGAACAAGCCATCAATTTCACTCTTTGTATAAAGCGCTCTTAATTTCGTAGTTTTGTAGGGTAGGTTAGGATCATCACTATAAATTTTCATTTTTATTTTCCTCCAAAAATTAGAATAGTTCTTCTCAAAAGAGAAAACAAGAAAACAGTAGTTTTTCCCGTGTAAGAGAGAAAAACTACAGTAGCTTTTCTCGTGCGCTCTCGCTCAACCTTTCGGCGGCGCCAAAATATTTACGCATCTATACTGTTTTCTCCTTTTGTTCCTTAAGAATAAATTTTTTGGTTTTCTTAAGGAGGCATCATGATGAAGATTTAGTGGTGACCCTACTTCCGTGCAAAACTTAGAGTTTGGAGT
>JAOZHV010000024.1 GCA_026014725.1 Candidatus Bathyarchaeota archaeon
TCATAATCGCAACACTATCAACCGTAATCCTAATCGCTGGCACAGTAGCCTACTTCAACTACTTCGCCAAAAGACGCCTAATAATCTCCACAACCACAAGCCTCTACGACACAGCACTGCTGGACGAAATCGAAAAACGCTACGAAGCAACCCACAACGTGGACATCAACATAATCTCCGCAGGAACAGGCATAGCCATCCAACACGCCCAAAACGGCGACGCCGAAGTCATCCTCATCCACTCGCCAGCCATGGAGAAAACCTTCCTCGAGCAAGGCTACGGTGTAAACAGGAAAATAATTGCCTACAATTTCTTCACCATAGTCGGACCCGAAAATGACCCAGCGGGAATCACGGGAAAAAACGCAACCGAAGCGCTAAAAAGCATAGCAGCCTACGGTGAAAGCCTATCTGACCAGCCGGGACAAACCAAAGTATGGGTCTCTCGAGGCGACAACTCGGGCACACATTCCAAAGAGCAGAGCCTCTGGAAAGCCGCAGGCTACAACTACACGCTTGTATCTGCTGAACCATGGTACGCAAGCGTAGGCTCAGGCATGGGTGACGCCTTGAACGTGGCTAACCAAAAAACAGCCTACACGCTCGCAGACATAGGTACCTACTTGAAATTCTACACCGACGGCGTAATCTCCTTGTCTGCGCTAATAACTGAAGAGCAAGCTTTGCTTAATGTCTATAGCGTCATAGCTGTAAACCAAACCTACCACGAGCAAATCAACTACCCTGACGCCATGAACTTCATAGAATACTTGGTATCCGATGAAGCACAACAGGTCATAACAGACTACGGCAAAGCCAATTATGGGGAAAGCCTCTTCCACGGTGCAGTGCAACCGCTAAAGAGCAACGCGCCCCAGCCGATAGTCAGCTGGATAAAAAGCGCCGCCTTCTTCGACGGCTCCGAATGCCCACCGCAATTCAGAAAAGACTACCCGCAACTTTACAGTTAGAGGCTTACAACAATGGTTGACGTACTCGGCGGCATAACAAAAGCATTCG
Organism: Candidatus Bathyarchaeota archaeon; assembly: GCA_026014725.1. Classification (NCBI taxonomy): domain Archaea; kingdom Thermoproteati; phylum Candidatus Bathyarchaeota; species Candidatus Bathyarchaeota archaeon. The sequence continues at coordinate 1,021 of JAOZHV010000024.1, forward strand.
AGCTAATAGCTACAGGCGACCCAACGCTGTACGGCATAGTCTCACGCACCCTTTTTTTCTCAGGCATCGCCGTCGTGTTAGCCATGCTGTGGGGAACACCCATCGCATTGCTAATAAGCATCAGAAACTTCCGAGGCAAATCAATAATCAAAGCGTTCTTCAACTCTCTGATAGGCGTACCCACCGTGGTGCTCGGTTTAGTGTTGTTCCTCATTTTTTCGAAAAGCGGACCCTTAGGCTTTTTAGGCTTGCTTTACACGCCTGCAGCCATAATCCTCGGCGAAGCCGTACTTGTAACGCCCATACTAATCAGCATAATGTCCAACGCCATAGAGGCAGTTGACCCAGAAATCATGAACTTGGCGAAAACACTGGGCGCCTCAGAATCACAAGCAGCAATAGCCGTACTGAAGGAAGCGTTAAACGGCGTCCTCCTAAGCAACATCGCCAGCTTTAACCGCGCAATCGCCGAACTAGGCGTCGCGCTGCTTGTAGGCGGAAACATAGCAGGCTTAACTGACGTACTGACAACGGCGATTTCGCGTTACACAGCAAGGGGCGAACTGGACGTCGCTATTGCACTGGGAATATTGTTGATGGTTATTGTGTTCGGGATAAATGTGATGTTGATTATAGCGCGGAAAGCGAAAATACTGTTCGTGCTGTGGAGAAACCCGCAGTAGGGCATGAGCGTTGACTGGAGGTTAAGAGAAACTGTTGATAACGGCTGAATTGAAGAAAGTGACCAAAGCATACGGAGACAAAACCGTAGTTGACCAAGTCAACTTGCAGATACAGGAAGGCGAAATCCTAGCGCTTCTGGGACCAAATGGTTCGGGAAAAACAACGCTGCTGAAAATCCTCGCGCTAATCGAAGCGCCTACAAGCGGTGAAGTCAAGTTCCAAGGCGAAGTAGTCACGGCTAAAAACGTTGAGAAAATGCGGCTGCAAAGCACGCTTGTCTTCCAGAAAACAACCCTCTTCGACTCATCAGTTTACAGCAATGTTGCCTACGGTTTGAAAATAAGAAAAACCCCAAGAGCTGCATGTGAAGAAGAAGTGAAGGAAGCGCTGAAACTGGTGAAGCTAGAAGGCTTCGAGAAACGACCCGCAAGAAAGCTCTCAGGCGGAGAACAACAACGCGTAGCAATAGCCCGCGCCGTGGCGCTTAAGACCAAGCTTCTGCTCTTGGACGAACCTACAGCGAACTTAGACCCAAAAAACGCCGCCATTATTGAGGAAGTCATCGCCGCAGTTAACCGCGAACACAAAACCACCATCGTTATGGCTACGCACAACATGTTCCAAGCAAAAGCCTTGCCGCACCGCATAGCGCTGATGAACGAGGGAAAAATAACTGAGGTCGGCTCGCCCGCAGACGTTTTCGGCAACCTCTCTCGGAACCTAGCGCGGTTCGCCGCGGTGGACAACACTTTCGCTGGAACCGCCAAGGCAACGGCGGCGGGCACCACGATGGTGGACATAGGCAACGGCGTGCAAGTTGAAGTCACAGCGCAGAAGCAAGGTGAAGTATCTCTGTTCGTTAACCCTCAAGACATTATTCTCTCCAAAAGCGCGGTGGAGTCCAGCGCCCGAAACGTTTTCAAAGGCAGAATAACGGAAATCGAGGATTCGGGCTCGCTTGTGAAGCTTAAGGTTAACGTGGGTAAGCCTTTCACGGTTCAGATAACCAAGAGGTCCTTCAGCGAGATGGGGCTTAACTTGAACTCCGAAGTCTACATTGCCTTCAAAGCGTCAAGTGTGCAGGTGCTTTAGGCTTTGCTTTTTCTTTCTTCCGATAGCTCGCGCAGTATGACGAGTGCTTCACCAAGCGGCATGTTCAGCCTTGCCGCTAACTCGGCGGGGGTTATGTCGGGTTTTTCGCGCAGAATCTCCTCCCTTGTGTACGCCTTATGCGCGGGGTACATCACTGCAGCGTGCACTGTTTCAACGAGTATAAGCCAGAGCTGTTCCTTCGTCAACTCCTCAAGGCTCATACAACATCACCAAGTATAGTAAGCATGACTTGCTATTCAGTTTACCGCAAAAATCTCTAAAACGCAAGAGAAAAGGCTGTATTTGCTAAAGTTGGTAGAGGTTTCCAACACTGTTCCACACAAAAGCATCAGGCAAAGCCTCAGCCAAAGCGCACGT
>JAOZHV010000025.1 GCA_026014725.1 Candidatus Bathyarchaeota archaeon
TTAGTGAAAAATTCGGGGCTGAAGTAGTAGATGAGGAGCCAGATACTGTAGAACCGCTACCAATTGTTGGCGGTTTTTGTCCTTCGTAGTATTGCCAAATTCCATAAGCAGTAAGCAAAAGAGTAATCAAACAAATTGCTGAAAAGACATATTTCACACTGCGCAGCTTGGAGTGCTTTTTTGTTTTCTGTTTGCTTTGCCTTTCGTATGTTTCTTGTGTTCTTTGTTGTTTTATCTGCCTTTCACGTTGTTGCTCTTTCACGCTTTTCTTTCCGTTTTTTGGCATAACTGCTCACACACATGGGTCGCTGTGGAAAGTTATTTCCTCATAATAACATTTAAATATTGTTATAATCAAGGGGACAGGATAGTTCTCTATTGAGAATATATGCATTGACTTCACTCTAACTGAAATATCGTGATAGGCCATGTCTGAAGGTCATGTGAGAATCAGAAGCTGGGAAGAGTTCAAACGCTTAGTTGGTGAAAAGAAGCCTATCTCAATCGTTTTTATTCTTGAGCAAAATGGCTTCTCCCCAAACAAAGAACTCACTACCCTAAAGCTAATAATGCTACAAGACAAGCGCTATTACATGTTCTACGACTTCCCGAAAGGCGACGCTCTTCGGGAAACAGGGATTCTATTTCATAAGGACAAGAATGGTTTCTCTAACTTGGATGAGGATGAAGTTAAGGCTTTTCTGAAAAAACAGTTTCCAACTTTGGAAATTTACTCGTTCTGGACAGCATAGATAGAGGGAAGTTTGAATGTCTGAAAATATATTTCATGGGGTTCCACGATGCAATATACCTTGGTATCCGACCATCAACTATGGAAAATGCATCTCATGCGGAAAATGCGTAAAGTACTGCAAGCATGACGTCTATGGATTTGAGGAGAAACAAGGAAAAAAAGTACCCTTTGTAAAGAACGCTGATAACTGCATTGTTTACTGTAATGGTTGCGATTCTATATGTCCATCTGGTGCTATCAACCATCCTTCAAAACTAGAAACTGGCAGGGTTATCAGCAACCTAAGAAAAGAGACTGAATAAGAACTATCAGTCACTTAGATATGATTGATGCTTTCTTTATTATGTGGCAACCCTTTACTATACAATGAGTAGACGGTTTTTTCTCTAACAGCCTTCATTGCTTTCTGCGATAAGGCTTCCAAGGATTCCACGATTTCAGGCAAAAGTTTTGCTGGAATGCCAATGAACATGTGTTCGGGTGGGGTATCTGTAGCTTGTCTACATCCATAACAGCCAGGCGTCATATTTATTTCGCCAGTTAAGTAAGGCACCGTTGTTACATCAACACATTCGGCTTGGAAAATGGATGAGTTAAAGCTTAGTCTTCCGCCTTCTTTGAAGTTTCTGGCTAAGCCAAGCCACATTATGTGCTCCGGGACGCTCTCGATAACGACAATGTCAGGCTCCATCGGGAAGTCTCTTAGAGGCCCCGCAACTACCGCTTTTGCTGAACCTTCCTTTATTCTCGGTATCATGCGCATTGTCTTGGCCGCCGCTTCTTTGCTTGCGAATAATCCAAGCGTACAGAGCATTTCTCCTGTTGAGATTTTTTCTGCCAGCGGACCAAGGCCTAGTGCTGCTTTTGCTGCTGGGCAGGCAATTTTTTCTGCATTTAACATAAGGGTATGCCCTCTTCTAGCTAGCATAAGTAGTTGGCAGTAGCGGCTATTTTGAGCGGGCGTTTTTATGTCTGGTAAGGGCTCTCCGGTTTTTACGATTTTTATTGCTACGGGTTGAGTTTTCAGGTCTAACATTTCTTCGAGTTTTAGGCTCAATATCTTGTTTTCCATTGTTCAAATCTCCTATTGGCTGTAGCCAGTAAGTTCTCTTTCTGTTACCAATTGGTTGTTGGAATCGTATGTTTCATATTTTACCAACCCTGATATCGGGACACCTGAGTTGTACCAAAGGTTCGTTACTGTGCCTGCAGTGTCGTCCCTGACCACAGACTTATAACAGTTAAATGTT
>JAOZHV010000027.1 GCA_026014725.1 Candidatus Bathyarchaeota archaeon
AAATAACAATAAACTGTCAAACCCATTTATAACACTGACAAAACATCAAATTCAATTGCAAAATAGCAATTTCACTCAATTAACTCCATACACTTCTGCAATTTCATGAAAAAGCAAAACTCCACATAAACTTCACCTCTATATATGGAAAAGCTGTTCTAAACATCCTTATTTTGAGGGGTTGTGGATTTTAGCGTTTCAAACACGGTGCTTTAGGGTTTAGGAATCATGTGTGGAAGTTGCTTATAAAATCATTCTTGGAAGTTCAATTGTTGGCACTCTTGGTTCATGTAACGCAATTCTCTTTTTAGAGTGGGCGAGCAAGTTATCATCTACTTATAACTAAACTTGCGGGATTATATCCGCTCCTATATCCTTCTAATTCCTAAATTCCGTCCTTAGAGGCCTCAGAGAACTGGGAGATGCCTCAACTGTATGCGAGACTGAACGAAACAGCATGGAAAGGGAGGCTTTTGAGAGTCCACAAGAGCTGTGCAGGCTTCCCCGCAGGGTGCAGAGGCTAACAAAGACCGACATGCGGATCGTTTGGCTTGCACGCAGCGTACGGTGCGCCGAGCGAAGCGAAGGCGCACATACTTAACTTGATAATATATAGTCAGAAGTGAACGGTATGGAAAGTGTAAATCAAGGGATAAATCAAGGCAAATAACGCTCTTTTCATAGCTCAATAACGCAAATATTGGTGCAGATAGCTTTAATTACTTTTTGTGCATTAATTTACTGTTATCACGGGGGTAAATTGCATAAACATAATGCTCAAGATTAGAAAAAGGGGAAAGCGCGGTTACGACATAAGCAGCGTGCCTTACAAAAAATTGGAAAAAATGGCAAAGCGAAAAAAGAGGCGCTGGAAAGTACAAGGCTGCTGGCTGGTTCTCGAAACCTATTAGTTGTTTCTCAAAGAAGCTCTTGAAAGCTGAAGCCGTTTTTAGGAAATATGCCACCGCAGACATCAACCACAAGGGTTGAGTTTTGCACCCCACACAAACTCTTTTTTGCAACTCTAAACTTCACTAAGAACTAATTCCTTAAAAATATAAAGGAAGGAATTTTAGACTACATAGTAGTCTATGTTCTTTGTTTTCCAATGGTTACTGCAGTAATACCACTTGTCTAAATTGCCTGCGTTCTCTGGACGAAGATACGACATTACACAGTAGTAATCGCTACAGTATACTTCGCTTCCAGCTCGTACAACACAGATTCCTATTGAGTGACCAAATTCGTGCATAAGTACAACAGCTTCCGCGCCGTATGTTTGAATTCCTCGTTGGGTGGCCCAGTCATCAGCAAGCTTATCGGCAATGAATATGTAATTTCCAGCTACAAGGTCGGTTCTAGAACCGATACAGTAAGTATAACCCACAACAGAGTCAGACCCTTCAACAGTTGTTCCATACAAAACCCATTTCTCTGGAAGAGTATACTTCCCGTCATTCGCATTAATAGCGAAATCATCTCCTTGGTTATAATTGATTTGAATCTCCCAGAACTCTGCATCGGAAATACCATTAGCAAACTTGTCTTCGTAAGGAACCATTTGGTCTACTTTTATCGTTAGCTTAATGTTTTGTTGTGCGTAGTATGCTGTCATGTAATTTAAAACTGAATCTGTTGGCATATGCCCTTGTATGTAATCAATTTCTAAAGTTAACGCATAAGATTTTGGAGCAGGGGCTGGTTTGCCCTTAGCAGTCTTTATTACATCATCATTTGAGTTTAATTTGATGCTTACAGTATTATCGGAAACATCGAAAGAAGTTGCTTCTGGAACGATTTCTTGGGTAACCTTGACTGGATTTTGAGTTTGTGCTTCAGTAGACAGGATCGGCATTATTGACATTAAAAACAGACTAATTACCATCAGTGCAAGTATTTTTTTTAGCATTTTTATCCCCTAATATAAGCACCCGTTTACCAGATTAATAAAATTTTCTAAGAAACACCGTTTAGAAATTAAAAAAGGGTTGTTAAAGAACATGTTAAATCAAATAAAACTTATAACTAGCAAGCAACATTAGAAGATGGAGTCCTAAAATTACTTTTTTACCTACCCTAAGGCTGGTTCTCGACACCTATTAGCCTTTGCCTTTCAGAACGCCTGACTTTAACTTTTCCGCTTCTTTGAGGAATTTCTCGGCAAACTGTGAGTCACTCATCAGCTTCACGGCAAGTTTTTCAAGAACTCCCTCAGCCATCTCTTTATAATAGTCCGAAGCGGTGACTTGCTTAACTAAGCTGTCTAAAGCTTTAAGCTCATCTTTGATTGTTTGCAGTTCTTGGTCTTTGGCTTCAAGCTGCTTCTGGATAATCACGTTTGTGTCCGTAAGCCCCTTTAGCGTTGCCATGACTTTCTTGAGGTCTGCTCTAATCTGCATGCCATTAATGCTCAAGTGTTCAAACGCTCGCTGATAAGCCTCCTTAATAGTGATTTCATCATAATCATAATGCTTCCTTGCCGACTGCCGAGCATGCCCCATCATCAAATCCTTAATTTCGCTTTGGATTTCTGCCCTAAGCAAGGCGCTATTGTAGAAGCTTCTTAAAGCTTTGGTTTTGAAATCTTTGGCTTTTTCAGCGCCGAAGGTTTTCTCCGCCAAACTCTTCATGGTTTGGTTGATGGTTCTTACTTCCAGCTTATCGCCTTTGCCTCTGGTTGTGCTCACGAATAAGTAGCCTTGAATTGGGTTTCCCCGTTCCTGAAGTAATGCTTTAATGTCGTGTACAGCCTCATAGCTTAAGCATGTAGTCTGTGTCTCGCCTGTCTTTTCGCGTGGCTTCTCAATGAAGTAATGCTCTGTTTCTGGCTGTTCATAGATCCCCTTTAAGCTTTCTATTTTGAGGTTGCTAACATCTGCTTCGCTGAAGCCTGACTGCGCTAACACAAGCAACAAGGCTCTGTCTCTCAAGTTGCCATGAGCATACAGCGCTTTAACTTCTTCGCGTGTAATTTTCCATCTTTGGATTACTGGCTGTTCTTGGGTGCTTTCCCAGTCTCCACGCTTAAGCGCCAAAGGCAAACCATTTCTCGAAAAGAAACTCGCAACAGTCCTAAGCTTAGTCTTAACGCTTAAGGGCTTTAGGTTTCCGCGCTGCTCAAGGTATTCTTTGTATTCTCGGAACTTGTTTTCAAAAAACAGTCTTTCGCTTAAGTTCTCAGTTGTCAAATCGTGCATGCGCTTCTTTATCAGCTCTGTCGGCGTCATGCCTATGAAAGTGTGCCATTCATGGTATTCCGTGCAGTAGTTCTCTTTGGTTCTGGGGCTAAGCCCAATTAGCCATTTCCTGAAAAACTCATCCTGCTCATACGAATTCTCAAATATTTTCTTCATTTCATCACATCTCCATGCGTTTTAAGCCCTAAAAGCCTTACGTTCAAAACGCCAAAACTCCCCGCAAAGATAAAGCGTTAATTACAGCCTTTCCATAAATAAGGGGGCTATAGTCATTTCCGAGCGCTTAAGCGCACAGCAACTTCAGCAATATCGCTTTGGCTGAATAAAGCCTGTTTTCTGCTTGCTCATAAATCACGGATTTTGGGTTCTCTATTGCATCAGCACTTATCTCGTAGCCTCT
>JAOZHV010000028.1 GCA_026014725.1 Candidatus Bathyarchaeota archaeon
GGTAGTGTAAAATTTTTTGTGTAAAAACTTGTAAAAGAGAAAATAAAGGGTGTATTCTCCATTGATTCAATGAAAATAAAAAGGAAGGAGGATACACCCATGTCAGTAAAGGAACTGACAAACATAACATTAACAGATTTATGGAAAGAGTACAAGAGGATTAATAATTTTTGGGAGGCAGAAGAAGAGGCAGCTAAGGCGTTTAGGAAGATCTTTATAGAGAGTGCACTTGAAGAAGAGCGAACGATGTTAATAGGCTGTACATTTTACGAGCGGAAAGCGGAGCGAAATAATTATCGGAATGGTTACTGGAGGAGGTGGATAACCCTGAAGGATGGAAGGCTTGAGGTAAGAATGCCGAGGATACGCGGTATGAGATACGAAAGCAAGATAATACCACGATACAAGCAACGAGTTAAGGAAGTGGATGCTGCCTTACTAAAAATATTTCTTTATGGGGCATCGACGAGGCTGACAGGGGAAGCATTAAAGCCTCTAATGGGAGAGGGGATAAGTGCGCAGACGATTTCTAATATATCAAAGAGTCTTGATGAAGAATTAGAGCGTTATCACAATCGGAAGTTGGAGGATAAATATTTATATTTATTTCTTGATGGGATAGTACTAAAGAAGAGGAGTGGATTTGGAGCAAAGAAGAGGGTAGTACTTGTAGCTTATGGGATAAGAATTGATGGCAAGAGGGAACTTATAGATTTTGCAGTTACAAACGCAGAGAGTGAGAAGAAGTGGTGGAGATTTCTAAATAATCTTTACCGGAGGGGAATGAACGGGGAGTCATTGGGACTTGTGACAACAGATGGTAATGCTGGTCTTGAAAATGCAGTTGATTTAATTTGGCCTTTTGTAAAGAGGCAGAGGTGTTGGGCACACAAACTCAGGAATGTAGCCAAATATCTCAAGAAGAAAGATTTGGACATATGCATAAAAGAAGCCCGTGCAATATACAATGCTAATAACAAAAGAGAGGCTGAGCGAGCTTATAGTAAATGGGAAAAGAAATGGATTACTATAGCTCCTAAAGCTGTTAAATGCATAGAGAAGGATTTAGAGGAATTACTTAATTTCTATAGTTGCCCAAAGGCTATATGGGTAAAATTGCGTACAACTAATGTTATAGAAAGGGCCTTCAGGGAGGTGAGGAAAAGAACAAGGCCCATGAGTTGTTTTAATAATGATCAGAGCATCGAGAGAATTGTATATGCTGTATTAATTCATCTAAATGAACAATGGGGAAAA